>DAIUEK010000010.1:0-6244 GCA_036845165.1 Vicinamibacterales bacterium
GACGGAAGTTCGTTGAAGCCGTAGCGCGCGATTCTGGAAGCCGCCTCGCCATCGGAGAGCCCCGCGAGATGGTCCTCTGAAGTGACGTCGGCGCTCTTGGAGCTCAACGTCTGATGACCGCGGCCGCGCGGGTCGAACATGACTAGGGGGCGTTCGGGTCGGTGGTCAGGCGGCGCAGCTTGTTGACGTCGCCGACGATCTCGATCAGGCCGCATCCGCGGCACATCAGGGCCTTCGTCATGACGTCTCCGGTCTGGAGCGTCATGAACTTGGAATCCTGGGGCCGGAACGACAGGCGGACGGCGGAGTAGAGAGCGCCGGCCCCGTTCATCTCACCGCCGCAGCGGCCGCACATGCGCGCAGGTTCCATGGACAACTCCGATCAGTACTCGATGAACATCCGCTGAACTTCCGCGCCGTCCTGGGTCTTCGTCAGCGCCAGCATGAGCAGGAGCCGCGCCTTGACCGGCGCCAGGTCCTCGCCCGCGATCGCGCGGTCGGAGCGCGTTCTCTGGCCCGCCGGTGGCGGGAGCGCATTGGCGGGACGTTGCCGCGCGGCGATCCGGCCGCTCCCGGTCCGCGTCGTCGTGACGACGAAGACCCCTTTTTCCAGGGCGTACGCTATGCCTTCGCCCTGGGTTCCGCTCGTCGCCCCCGCGCCGGCGCCCGCGATGATGATGCCCTTCGCCCCCTGGTCGACGGCCGCCTTGATGAGGTCGCCGGTCGCTCCCTGGTACGTCAGGATCACGTCCACGCGGGGCAGCGACGCGATCGCGTTGATGTCGAACTCGCTGTCCGCGGTGTGCTTCTTCTCGACGTTGCGGTAGAACATGACCCGATCGGAGTCGACGACGCCGAGGATCCCGTAGCCGCGCGTCTGGAAGGTATTCAGGCGAAGCGCGTCGGTCTTGGTGACCTCGCGGGCCGCGTTGATCTCGTCATTGAGCACCACCATCACGCCTCGACCGCGCGCCGAGGGCTCCGCCGCGACGCGAAAGCCCTCCAGGAGATTCGCGGCCCCTTCGTAGCCGAGCGTGCTCGGATTCCGCATCGATCCGACGACGACGACCGGCTTGGCGGAACGGATCGTAAGATCGAGGAAATAGGCGAGCTCCTCCAGCGTGTCGGTCCCGCTCGTGACGACGATGCCGGCGACGCCGGGGTCCTCTTTGAAGAGCTGGTTGATCCGCCTGGACAGGGCCACCCACTGATCCAGGGTCAGCTGCGAACTGGCGAGATTCGAGAACTGCTCGAACTCCGGCCGCGCGTAGCGGCCGACGCTCGGCATCAGACTGACGAGCTCCTCGGCCGTCAGGCGGCCGCCAGTCTTGTTCGAGATCGTCCCGCCGGTTGCGACCAGGCGAACGCGCGGAAGATCGGGCGTCGCGGCCTGCGGGGCCGCGGGGACCGTCGACGGCGCGGCGGTCTGGACAGTCTGCGCATGGACGGACCACCCGGCCAGGGCGAACGTCAAAAGAAGCGCGGCTGTGAGCGGAAATCGGGCGCCCATGGCGCCACTATACCTGAGGGGCGGGCCTTCCGTGATTCAGGGTCAACCAGCGGCTGAGCAGCTGGACCGCTTCGACGGGCGTGTGCCCATAAAAGGGCATCATCGCGCGCGAGCCGCCGGGCGCCCGCGCAATCTCCGCGCGCCATTGGTTGCCAACCGCCGACACTTCGATGCGGTACGCGCGGCCATTGATGGTTTCTTCGAAGCGTTGGACGGTCACGGCGATTCTGCATTCTAGCGCCGCTGCAGCAGGGCGCAAGCGAAAGGACTGACGAAGGCGCATCCACATGCAGCATCGCGCGCGAATTTCAGCCACAGTGCTAAAAAATTTTCCCGGCGTGTCAGAATGTCCACAAGCTTTCCACCGATCATCCACATGTTTTCCACAGAGCGGTTTCGTTCCGTCATTTGCGCATCGTTGCTGCTGTTCTGCGCTGCCGGATTGTCGGCACAAACCGCGCCGCCGGACGCATCGATCTATCGCGTCTTTCTGCGTGACGGTTCGGCGCTGCTCAGTTACGGCGAGTTCGCGCGCGTCTCGGACCGCGTCGTCGTGTCGCTGCCGATTGGCGGCACGGCGGCGGCGCCCGGGCTGCAACTCCTCAGCATTCCCGCGGACGCCGTTGACTGGGAGAAGACCGACGCTTACGCCGAGTCCGTGCGCGCCACCCGCTACGCGACCACGAGTGGCCCCGACGATTTCGCGCTGCTCGGCGGGGCCGTGTCGCGCGCGTTGACGGATATCGCGCTGACCACCGATCCCGACCGGAAGGTCGCGATGGCGGCCGAGGCGCGGCAGAACGTGATGCGCTGGGCCGCCGAGCACTACGGCTACCGCGCGTCGAACGTCGCGCAGATGGCCAGCCTGTTCGACGACGTGGTGTCGGAGACGAAGTCGGCGGCGGGGATTCGCAATTTCGACCTCAGCCTTGTGGCGAACATGGCCGAGCCCCCGTCCGTGCGGCTTCTGCCGGCGCCGACGCGGCAGGAAAGCGTCGAGCAGGCGCTTCGCGCCGCCTCGCTCGCGCCTGAGGCGACAGAGCGCACGTCGCTCCTGCACGCGATTGAGCACGTCCTCGCGGACACACCCGCCGCGGGAGCCGCCTGGACGGTGACGCTGCGGTCGCGGGTCACCTCCGCGCTGGCGGTGGAGGAGCGGGCGACCCGCGGCTATGACGCGCTGACGCGAGACACCCTGCGGATCGCGGACCGGCAGGCGCGGCTGGGTGACGTCACCGGCGTCGAGCGCGTGATCCGCCGCGCGCTGACGGAAGACGACCGCCTGGGGCAGCGGCGTCCGCAGGAGATGGCATCGCTGCTCGCGATGCTCGACGGGACGCTCGACGCCGCGCGGCGCCTGCGCCTCGCGCGGGACAACTGGGCCTCCCGCGCCGACCAGGTGCGCCGGTACCGTGCGGCGCTGGCGGAGCCGCTCGCGATCATGCGCGCCTCGCGCGCCTCGCTCGACCAGATTCGACGGCTGGCCGGCCCGTCGCGCGCGCGGCTCGCGCGACTCGTGACGCGGACCGCCCGCGCCTCGCGGCTCGTCGCCGCGATGAGGGCGCCGGCCGAGGAGAGCGCCGCGCACGGGCTCCTCAGGAACGCGATCCAGCTGGCGTCGCGCGCCGCGGAATCCCGTCAACGCGCGGTACGATCGGGGAACATGCAACCGGCGTGGGAAGCCTCGTCCGCGGCCGCCGGCGCCCTGATGCTGCTCGATCGCGCATCCGAGGACCTCGACGCTTTGCGAAAAATGCCGAAGGCGCCACGCTGAACGTGATCACGCCCCGCGCCACGCGGCTGATTCGAGCCGTCGATCTCCACGCCTTCCATCGGGCCATCGTCAGGTGCCTTCCCGGTGAGCCGGCGGCGACGCGCGACTGCGCGGTCATCGTCCCCTCGCGCAGCGCCGCGGAAGAGCTGCGCCGGACGATCGAGAACCTGACGATCGTGTCCGCGGCCGAGGGGGCGGCCCGCGCCCTGCCCGACCTCGTCACCCGTGACGAGTTCTATTCGCGGTTGCGCGAGCGCATGCCCGGAGTCCCCGCGCCGCTGACCTCATTCGACCGCGAGGTCTTGCTGCGGCGGTCCGCCCACGCGGCCCACACGGCGGGGGCGGAACCCCCGTTCAACCTGCGCCCGGGTCTCGTCGCGGAGATCCTTGCGCTGTACGACGAGCTGCGACGACGGCATAAGACGGTGGCGGACTTCGAGCGCCTGATGACGGAGAAGCTCGAGGGGAGCGCCGAGTTCGATCGCGGCGCGGCTCGCCTCCTCGCGCAGACGGGATTCCTCACGGCGACGTTCCAGGCGTTCGAACGCGCGCTCTCCACGGTGTCCGGCGTCGACGAACATGCCATCCGGACGCTGGCGCTGGGGTCGCCGCGTCCTCTCTATCGGCGCGTCGTCGTCACCGTCGCGGACCAGGCGGCGGATCGCCTGGGGCTGTGGGCGGCCGACTTCGATCTGCTGACGCGGATGCCCTTCCTGGAGGCGATCGACGTGGTGGCCACCGAGGCGCTGCTCGACTCCGGGTATTACCACCGGCTGCACGACAGCGAGCTGCCGGGGATCGAGGACGTGCGGTTCGAAGAGCCCATCGCCCCTCCGCCGGTGCTCGTGGTGCCGGACCTCCCGCCGCCGCGCGACGGCTTCGGCGAGGCCTCGAGAGAGCCCGCACATCAGGCATCGCGGGCGGCGGCGGGCGCGTTCGTCTGCCGCGACAGGGAAGAGGAGCTGGCGGAATTCGCGCGGGCGCTGAAGTCCGCGCGTGATCGCGCGCCCTCGCTGGGGCGGACGGCGGTCGTGTTTCAGCGTCCGCTGCCGTATCTGTATCTGGCACGCCAGGTCTTCGCGGACGCACAGATTCCGTACCAGGCGCTCGATTCGCTCCCGCTCGGGGCCGAGCCGTTCGCGGCGGCGGTCGACCTCGTGTTCAGCGCCATCGCGGCCGACTTCACGCGGGGGGCGCTGCTCGAGCTGCTGCGCTGCCCGCATCTTGCGTTCGTGGTGGACGGACGCGTAATCACGCCCGAGGACGTTCACGGGCTCGATCGTGACCTGGTCGACAGGAAATACCTCGGGGGATCGGATCGCCTGCGCGATCTCGCGGCCGCCGTCGCCCGCGAGACGCCTCGCGCCGGCTGTGACGGAACAGGAGCGCTCGAGGCGGCGGCGCAGGCGGCCACCGAGTTGTCGGCCGCTCGGTCCGCGTCGACCTCACCCGCTCAGATAGACGGGATCCTCGGCTTCATTACATCCCGCGAGCGACGCCCGGCCCCCTCCGATGCGTGGTGGGCGCGGCATCTTCGCGCGCGCGCGGCGGTACTGGCGGCGCTGCAGATGCTCAGGGACGCGCACGCGGCGCACGATCCCGCGGCCCTGTCGATCTCGGAGCTGTCGGGTGCGGTGCGGCGGTGGATCGAAGGGCAGACGTTCTCGCCGCGCCTGGGGAGCACGGGGGTCGTGCTGCTCGACGCCCGCGCGGCGCCCTACGCGGACCTCGACGAGATGCGGATCGTCGGCCTGACCGAAGCGGACTGGCCGGAGCGCGGCGCGCGCAGCATTTTCTACCCGCAGTCCCTCCTGGCCCCGCTCGGATGGCCGGGGGACCAGGACCGCTTCGCCGCCGCGCGCGCGCAGTTCCAGGATCTCCTGCGCCTTCCGCGCAGGCGTGTCTCGCTCTCGTCGTTCACGCTCGAGGACGACGCGATTGTCTCCCCCTCGTCCCTGCTCGAAGACGTCGAGGCGGCCGGTCTCCCGATCGAACGACTGGTCGGCGTCCCGGGCGCCGGGCGTCAGTCGCGCGTGTTCACGCACGAGGCGCTGGCGATCGATCCGGTCGTGCCCGGCGTCCTCAGCGGAGCGCCGGCCGAATGGCTGGCGCTGCGGTCGAGCCGCAGCTTCGAGCACGCGCGGTTTCGCGGCCACACCGGCGCGCGCTCGCCGTCCACGTACGCCGTCAGCCGCCTGGAGCGGTACCTGGAGTGCCCGTTCAAATACTTCGCGGCGCACATCCTCAAGCTGCCCGAGGAACGGGACGAACAGGCCTGGATGACGCCGCAGGAGCGCGGCCACTTCGTGCACGAGGTGTTCGAGCGCTTCTTCACCCAATGGCAGCGGATCGGCCACGGCGCGATCACGCCCGCCAACGTCGCCGAAGCCATGGCGCTGTTCGACACCGTCGCCGAGCAGCGCCTCGCGGAGCTCCCTGAAGGGGATCGCGCCCTGGAGCGCACGCTCCTTCTCGGGTCGGCGGCCGCCGCCGGATTCGGCGAGCGGGCCTTCGCGTTCGAAATCGAGGACGGCGTCCCGGTCGTGGAGCGGCTGCTCGAGTACGAGCTCGAAGACACGTTCGCGTTCGCGGCCCAGGGTCAGACGCGGCGCGTCACGCTCCGCGCCAAGGCCGATCGCATCGATCTGCTGCAGGACGGGACGCTCCGGATCGTGGATTACAAGACCGGCCGCGCGCCCGGCGAAAAGCGCTCGCTCCAGCTGCCGATCTACGGCGTGTGCGCGCAACAGGCGCTCGACGGCCGCCAGGGGCGATCGTGGACCGTGTCGCGCGCCGGCTACATCGCGTTCAAGGACAAGACCGCGTTCACGCAGCTGCGGCAGCTGCCCAAGGCGCTCGCCGAAGGACAGGCCAGGCTCCTGACCGTCATCGACGCCGTCGAGCGCGGGGAGTTCCCCGTCCAGCCCGACGAGCCGTTCCTCTGCAACTGGTGCGCGTAT
>DAIUEK010000010.1:6344-13919 GCA_036845165.1 Vicinamibacterales bacterium
CGGCCCGCGAGACGTTTCTCTCCGAAGGACCCGTCCATCAGCCGCGGTATCAGCTGCTCGCGCAGGACCTCCGCCGGCTCGAGTCGTTCAGAACGGCGGGGAATGCCGCGGTGCGCGGGCTGATGAACCGCGTGGCCGCGCACGTCCTGAAGGCTGACGGCACACCGCGTGCGAGCGATCGCATCCATCCGTATACTCTCGACGACTACCCGGACCCGGAGGCCGGGAAGCGCCATCGCCTCGAAGCGCGCAGGCTCGGCGGTCCCGTCGAGCACCTCGTCCGCGCCTTCAGCCGCGACCTGAACGTGGTGCTCGCGCGCGGCATCCGCAAGATGTTCGCGATCGCCCTCGCGCAGTACAAGAAGGCCCTGAACGATCGCTCGCTGCTCGACTTCTCCGACGTGCTGCAGCACGCCGTCGATCTGCTCGGGCGGATGGACGAGTTCTCGCAGAGCCGCTACCGCCTGGAAGGGCGCTACCACCACGTCCTGGTCGACGAGTTTCAGGACACCAGCCGCAAGCAGTGGGAGCTCATCTCGCTGCTGGTGAAGGCGTGGGGAGAAGGGGCCGGTCTCGCGACGCAGCCGTCGATCTTCATCGTGGGGGACCGCAAGCAATCGATCTACCGCTTCCGCGATGCGGAGGTCGCGGTGCTGTCGGAAGCCGGCGTCTTCATCGAGGGGCTGCGCCCCGGCACGCGCGCGCGCCGCTCGATCGCCCGCAGCTTCCGCGCCGTGCCCCAGTTGCTGGCCTTCGTCAACGATCTCTTCGTCGAGCTGGGGCGCGCCGCGCGGCGGCCCGACGATTTCAAGTACGACCAGGATGACCGCTTCCCCGAGGAGACGGCGTTTACCTCGCCGAAGCTGCGAAGCAGCGAAGGCGGGTTGGGCGTGGTGACCGGCGCGGACTCCGATCAGTGCGCGGCGGCGGTGGCCGGCGAGATCGCGCGGATCCTGCGCCAGGAGACCGTGCGTGACAAGCAGACGGGCGTCGCGCGCCGCGCGACGCCGGGAGACATCGGGATCCTGTTCCGATCGCGGACGAGCCATCGCGAGTTCGAAGCGGCGCTCGAGGCCGTCGGCATCCCGGCCTACGTCTACAAGGGGCTCGGCTTCTTCGACGCGGACGAGATCAAGGATCTGTCGGCGCTCATCCGCTTCCTCGCCAACCCGTCGTCCGAGCTGCGCGCGGCGGCGTTCCTCCGCTCGCGTTTCGTGCGGCTGTCGGACGTGGCGCTCGCCAGGCTCGCGCCAGGCCTCGCCTCCGCGACGACCGATCCGACTCCCCCGCACGCCCTGGCATCGCTCCTGGACGACGACCGGCGGGCGCTCGAGCAGGCGCGCCGGCACGTGCCGTCGTGGATCGCCCAGGTGGATCGCGTCCCCCCCGCGGACCTCGTCGAGCAGCTCATCCCGGAGACGGCCTACGCCTACGAACTGCGCGGACCCCGCCGCCACCAGGCGTGGGAGAACGTGAAGAAAATGCGCGGGCTCATCCGCCGGATCCAGAATCGCGGATACGCCACGCTCGCGCGCATCGCGGACCATCTCGATTCGCTGACCGCCGGCGACGAGTCAAGCGCCGTGCTCGAGGCGCTGGACGCCGTCAATCTCATGACCGTCCACGCGTCCAAGGGGCTCGAGTTCCCGATCGTGTTTGTCGTCAACCTCGCGCGAGGGGCCAGCGGCTTTCCGCGCCCGGTGCGCGTCTCGGGTGAAGAGGTGTCCGTCGGTCCCTTCGTCTCGGACAGTGACGAAGAGGAACGGTTTCGCGAGCGCGAGGAGACCAAGCGTCTGCTGTACGTGGCGCTCACGCGCGCCCGCGACCGGCTCTACCTGGGGACGGTCCTGAAGGATGGCGCCTTCGCGATGGGTCGCGGAAGCCTGTCCGATGTGCTGCCCGAGTCGTTGAGGACGCTCTTCGTCCGCGCGGCCCTGGAGCCGGGCGACACGATCGACTGGACCGCCCAGTCGGGCCGCGCGTATCAATTCCGGCTGTGCCGGGATGCCGTGGCGGCCGCCGCCAATCCCGCGGCTTCCGCGTTGCCTGACCGGAGCGGCGTCGAAGGCAGGCGGAAGGATGTGCCCGACGACGACTTCGCGCCGCTGGCCGACCCCGCGGCCATCGAGCGCGTGCCCGTGACGCACGCGCTGGATCCGGCGCCCGGCGCGGATGCATTCCGATTCGCGGACGCCGCCAGCGACCAAGACGATGCGCTCGTCGGGACGCTCGTGCACAGGCTGTTTCAGTTCGGGGCCGACCTGCCGGACTCCCCTTCACCGGAGGACCTGATGCGCGTGGTCGAGCGTCTGCTCCGGCCCGAAGAGCGGGCGACCGCGGCGGATGCCGCCGGCAGCGTGACTCGGGCGATCGACGCGTGGGCCTCCATGAAACAGCGACCGGGCGTCGCCGCGCTGCTCGAATCCGGCACGCGCCTGCATGAGCTGCCGTTCTCCTGCGTCGAGTCTGGTCGCCCGGCGCGGGTCCTGCGCGGCACGATCGACTGCCTCGTCCGTCGTCCCGACGGCTCGATGGTCGTCGTCGAGTTCAAGACCGGTGCGCCGTCGCCGTCCCACGACGTGCAGCTCGAAACGTACGTCCGCGCCGTGCGCGCCATGTATCCGGAAACGGCCGTGACCGGCAGGATCGTGTATCCGCGATGAGCGGCGCGACTGTCCCCGCCGGTTGGCAGACCGGCTACCTTTCTTGTCACGTATGTGGCGCTCCGGCACATAAGGCCGAGCCGATCCTCTAAGCCTTAACTGCTGAGCGACTTCCCGGAGCGGGGCACAGCCGGGCTCGGATTTCCGGGGCGAGTGTCTCCTGCAGGCGTCACCAGGAGGAAACCCGCCTGGGTCTGGAGCATGGGCCCGAACTGCTTATTTTTCATCAACTTCCCTGCAGAAGGGAACCAAACCCGCCGATAGCTTGTCTAACGGACTAACTGGTCCCGGGATTGCAAAGAGGGTCGGCGGACGTCAGCCGCTCCGGGCGGTTGGCGAAGGGAGGTTCGGTATGGCAGTCCCAGCGGCGTCCATCAGCTCCGTCAGGCCACAAGGCACTATTTTCGAGCTCGAAGCGCTCGAAGGCATGCCGTGCGGGTGCGTGGCGGCGGCTTACCGGGCTCGTCCGTGGGACGTCGCCGTCGTGTCGCTCGAGGCGAAGGGGCCGTACTGCACGCTCGCGGGCCACACGTCCGGGCAGATACTCAGGCTTGGCGACCCTTCCGAGTTCGACGAAGAAGAAGACGAAGAATAAGCTTTCGTCATTGCGTTCTGCCCGAGCCGTTTATACAATTTCAAACATGCCGTTGACCTGTCCGAGTTGTGGAAACAACCACAACTATCTTGTGAAGACTCTGCAGATGCACGTTGTCCGCCTGGAAGACGCGCGCGTGGAGGTGAATGACGAAGGCAAGCCCGCCGTCATCGAAGTCCTGTGCGACGAGTGTGAAACCGCACTGAACTTCGACGACTTCGACGATGCCGTGCGGAAGGAAATGCTCCTGACGCTCGGCGCCCGCTAGGTTTCTACCTCTCGCCGCTCTCGGCTTCTTCCCAGTAGTCGCATTCGGGACAGACCCACTCGCTGACCTGCCGCGTCGTGGTCTGCCCGGTGCCGGGCACACGAACCGACAGCTCGCGCGAGGTCAGCCGCATGGTCTCGCCGCAGAGCGGACATTCTTTGAGCTCAGCCACCTGGGCTCCAGCTTCCAGTTTCCCGCGGGTCTTGTCAATTTCGCTGGTCGCTCGGGGCTGGATACTGGTAACTTGCTTTCAGCCGATGCGCGACTACTACGACATCCTCGGCGTTTCGCCCGACGCGGGCGCGGACGAGATCAAGCGGGCCCATCGCCAGCTGACGCGCCGCTATCACCCGGACATCTCGGGCGAGGAGCTGACGGAGTGCGTCGCGGACTGCCTGACCGACGACGTCAACGTCGACTTCCCGTCGGTGGCGACGGTGCTCGATCGCATGCGGCATTCCTTCTTCGGTGATCCCGCGCGCGCCCAGTCCGGCCCCGACGTCGTCGTCACGCCGCGCGAGGCGTTCTGGGGCGCGACCGTGCCGTTCGACATTCCCGTGCGGCGCACGTGCCCGTCCTGCGGCGGGCGCGGTGAGGTCTGGGGCGACTGGTGCGCCGAGTGCGCGGGGGTTGGCGACCTGCCCGCCGGTCAGGCGGTCAACCTGCGCGTGCCGGCCGGCGTCCAGGACGGGACGCGGGTCCGCTTCCGCGTCGCGGCCCCGGGCGTGCGCCCGGCGGTGATCGTCGCCCGGATCGTCATAAAATAGGGGTTCAAGGGGATCACCGTTCAACGGGTTCAGCGTTCGGCGTTCAATATGCGGTCTCACGTCAATTTGCTCGGAATCCTCCAGCTGACCTGGGGCGGCATGGGCCTGCTGCTCGGCGTCTCGCTCCTGCTGCTCGCGGCGGGCGCGGTGGCGATTGCGCGCACGACGCCCGGGGATCCGCTGACGGCGGGGATGACCGCGCTCCTGTTCGTGGTGTTCGCGACGGCGCTCGCGCTGGGCGGCTGGGCCAACGCCTGGGTGGGCCGCGCCCTCCGGCAGCACCGGTCGCCCGGGCGGACCGGCGCGCTGCTGCTCGCGGTGATGAACCTGTTCGTGCTGCCGTTCGGCACGGCGCTGGCGATTTATACCTTCTGGGTGCTGCTGCACAACGACGTGCGCGCCCTGTTCGAGCATGACACCGCTGCACACTGAGAAAACGTCGACGCGCTTCGACGCCAACGTGGCGGCGGCGCTGAGCTATCTGGTCGGCTTCGTGACGGGCATCATCTTCCTGGTCATTGAGAAAGAGAACAAGTTCGTCCGTTTCCACGCGATGCAGTCGACGCTGGTGTTCGCCGGGATCGTGGCCGTCGACATCCTGCTGCAGATCGTGCCGATCCTCGGCGCGCTCGTGGTGATCTTCGTCGTGATTCCCCTGTCGGCGATCCTGTGGCTGCTCCTGATGTTCAAGGCGTACCAGGGGGAAGAGTTCAAGCTGCCGCTGGTGGGCCAGATGGCTGCGGATAGGACCTGAGACGTGGTGTCAGAAGCTGCGGTTATCGACGCGCTGCGCGTCGTGCGTGATCCCGATCTGCAGCGCGACCTCGTCGCGCTGAAGTTTGTCAAGGACCTCACGATCGACGGCGGGCGCGTGTCGTTCAGCATCGAGCGCGCGATGCCGTCCGGCGCGTCACGGGACCTGATACGGGACCAGGCCCGCGCCGCGGTGGCCAAGCTGCCGGGCGTGACGTCGGTTGACGTGACGATGACCTTCCTGGTCCGTCCGGTGATGGGCTCGGACTTCACGAAGCAGCCGGTCCCCGGCGTGAAGACCGTGATCGCCGTGGGCGCCGGCAAGGGGGGGGTCGGCAAGACGACCGTCGCGGTGAACCTGGCGATCGCGCTCGGTCAGGCCGGCGCGCGGGTCGGCATGATCGACGGCGACATCTACGGCCCCAACGTGCCGATCATGCTCGGGATCAGCACCCAGCTGCACACGGACGGCAAGCGCATCGTCCCGGCGGAGCAGTATGGCATCCAGCTCGTGTCGATGGCGTTCCTGACGCCGGACGACTCGCCGGTCATCTGGCGCGGGCCGATGCTGCACGGCGTCATCCAGCAGTTTTTCCGGGAAGTCGCGTGGGACAACGTCGACTACCTGATCGTCGATCTGCCGCCGGGCACGGGTGACGTCGCGCTGAGCCTGAGCCAGTCGGTGCCGGTCGCCGGCGCCGTCCTCGTCACGACGCCGCAGGGTGTGGCGCTGGCCGACACGCGCCGTGCGGTCCGGATGTACGAGAAGCTCAACGTGCCGCCGCTCGGGCTCATCGAGAACATGAGCCACTTCATCTGCCCGACGTGCCGCACCGAGAGCGACATCTTCGGCAAGGGTGGCGGTGAGGCGCTGGCGAAGGACATGAACGTCCCGTTCCTCGGGCACATTCCCATCTACGAGCCGATCCGCATCGGCGGCGACACCGGGATCCCGATCTGCGTCGGCGAGCCGAAGTCCCCGGCGGCGCAGTCCTTCCGGGCCGCGGCCGAACAGCTCGCCACCCAGCTCTCGATCCTGAGCATGAAGCAGGAGAAACGGCCCATACCGCTCACGCAGGTCAGATAGGTGCCAGGTACCAGTTTCCAGTTACCGGCTTCCAGCAACACGAGAACCAGCTGGCTACTGGCTACTGGCTACTGGAAACCGCTCCCGGGCCAGTCTCTTCATCGCTAGCGCCCCGAGCAGCGGGCCCGGTACGAGAAACACGAACGCCCACTGCCACCCCGCGAGCTCGGTAATCGGCGGCACCAGCCGCATGCTGACCATGGTCAGGAGAAACCCGGCGCTCGTCTGCAGCGTGAGCGCCGTCCCGACGTGGGTGCGCGGCGTGTGCTCCGTCACCAGCGCCGAAAACTGCGCCGAGTCGGCGACGACGGTGAAGCCCCAGATGACGGCGAGCGCGAGCAGCGCCGCGAGCGGGGCGCCGTAGAACAGCGGGGAGACGAGCGCGCACGCGGCGCTCGCGATCATGGCGGCCCCCGCCACGCGCGCCTTCCCCCAGCGGTCCGCCAGCAGTCCTCCCGCCACGCACCCGATCGAGCCGCTCGCGATGGCCACGAACGCGACGGCGGATCCAGTCGTCCCGTATCCTGCGCCGCCTGCGCTGCCTGCGCTGAGCCCAGTCGACGCGAGCCCGGTCGCCGCGAGCGAGGCGGCGGCGAAGGCGGCCATCCACGTCCACATCGCGTAGAGCTCCCACATGTGCCCGAAGTAGCCGAGCATGGCGAGCCGGGCCCCGCGGTTCCTGAGGACGACCCGCAGCGCGTGGCGATCGAACGGCGCGGAGGCGCTGACGTAAGGTCCGTCCGTGACGGCGAGCGCGACGAGGGCGGCGCCGGCGAGCGCCAGAATCGATGACACGCCGACCAGCGTCCGCCAGGGCAGTCCCGCGCCCAGCCACGCCAGCAGGTGGGGGAGCGCCGACCCGACGCCGACCGCGCCGACGACGACCCCGAGCGCGGTACCACGACGCTCGCGGAACCACCCGGCCGCGATCTTCATCCCCGGGGGGTACACCCAGGCCAGCGCCGCGCCGGTGCAGAACCGGAGGGCGATGATCGCCCCCGCGGTCGGCACGAGGGTGATGGCCGCGTTACAGACCGCGCCGACGATGCAGCCGGCGGCGAAGAGGCGGCGGGCATTGATTGCGTCGGCGGCGTTCGTGAGCGCGGTGAGCAGCGTGCCGGCGACGAATCCGGCCTGCACCGCCATCGTCAGCCACGCGAGGGTCGCCGGGTCGAGCGCGAACTCCCGTGCGACCGAGGGGGCCGCGGCCGTCGCGGAGAACCACAGCGTCATGCCGAGGACCTCCCCGGCGGCGACGAGCAGCAGCATGCGTCGTGGCATTTGGTGGTCTGTCCTCGTCACTCGTAGCGCGGCTTTCGGGCGGGGCATCCCGTCTCCACCCCACCGCGCAGAAAACGCGCGGCGGGGGCCCCGGGCTGGCTGCGTTGCTCCTCCCTCAAATACTCCCGGTATTCTCGGTCGTCGCGCCTTGCCATCCGGGC
>DAIUEK010000011.1:0-13718 GCA_036845165.1 Vicinamibacterales bacterium
GCTCATGCCAGACGAAAACCCCTGCACCCCGCCTGGCTCACGGCGTTCCGCTCGCGCTCTCAGTCACTGTTCAGGCGTCTCGCTCCATTCCTCCGACAGCCGCAATACTTCGCGCTTGAACACCCGGCCGCGTTCCGCGTAGTCGTGGAACATGTCGAAGCTGGCGCAGGCCGGCGCCAGCAGCACCGTCTCGCCGGGCGCGGCCACCGCGAAGGCCGTGCGCACCGCCGCCGCCATGTCGGCGGCGCCGTGGACCGGGATCGCCGGCCCGAGCGCCGTGCGAATCAACGGGGCCGACTCCCCGATCGCCACGACCGCGGCCGTGCGTTCCCGGAGCGCCTCGCGCAAATCGCGGAAATCCCCCCCTTTGAAGCGCCCGCCGAGAATCACGACGAGCCCCGCGCCGAAGCTCTGGATGGCGCGAAGCGCCGCCTCGATGTTGGTCGCCTTGGAGTCGTTGACGAACCGCACGCCGCCCAGCTCGGCGACCGGCTCGAGCACGTGCTCGAGTCCCTTGAACCCTTCGACGGCGCGCGTCATCGCCGCCGGCTCGACGCCGACCAGCGAGGCGACCGCGGCCGCCGCGACCACGTCCGCCAGGAGATGCCGGCCGAGCAGTTTCACCGCCGACAGCGGCACCAGCACCTGGTCCCCGCCGCCCGATCGCCGCACGATGGCGTCCCCCGCCACGACGATCCCTTCCGGCACCTCGCGCTCCATCGCGAACAGCAGCCGTCGCGACCGCGCGTCCTGCGCGAGGACCTGCGACGGCTCGTCGTCTGCGTTCAACACGGCCCAGTCGTCCGGCGTCTGGTTGGCAAAGATCCGCGCCTTGGCCGCGGCGTACTCGGCGAGATCCGCATGGCGATCGAGATGGTCCGGTGAGAAGTTCATCAGGACGGCGATCCATGGATGAAAGGTCTCGGTCCCTTCCAGCTGGAAGCTGCTCGCCTCCACGACATGGATTGTCTCGTCGGTCGAGTCGTCGACCTGCGCGCTCAGCGCGTCGCCGATGTTGCCGCCGACGAGCACGTGGTGGCCGCCGGCCGCGAGCATCCGTCCCGTCAGCGTCGTCGTCGTCGACTTCCCTTTCGTGCCGGTGATCGCGACGATGCGGCCGCGGAGCCAGCGCGAGGCGAGCTCCAGCTCTCCCATGACGGGCACGCCCGCGGCGCGCGCGTCCGCGATCGCGGCCTGGCCCGGCGGGACACCGGGGCTGAGCACGATCAGGTCCGCGTCGCGCAGCGTCTGCGGACGATGGCCGCCGAGCTCCAGCTGCACGCCGGCGGTGCGCAACTGTCCTTCTTCGTCGATCCGCTCGCGGACGTCCGTGAGCGTCACGCTCGCGCCGCGACGCACCAGCAGCTTCGCCGCGGCGATGCCGCTCCTCGCGGCCCCCACCACCACGACCCGCTTGCCCGAGACAGAGAACGCAGCGTTCGCAGTCATCTGAGCTTGAGGGTGGTGAGGCTGAAGAGCGCGAAGATGATCGCGAGGATCACGAACCGCGCGATGACCTTCGGCTCGCTCCAGCCGATGAGCTCGAAGTGGTGGTGCAGCGGCGCCATGCGGAAGACGCGCTTGCCGGTGAGCTTGAACGACGCCACCTGGATCACGACCGACGCCGCTTCGAGCACGAAGACGCCGCCGACAATGACGAGGACGAATTCCTGCTTGATGAGGAGCGCGATCGTGCCGAGCGCGCCGCCCAGGGCGAGGGAGCCCACGTCCCCCATGAAGATTTCCGCGGGGTACGTGTTGTACCAGAGGAACCCGAGGCTCGCGCCGACGAGCGCGCCGCAGAAAATCGTGAGCTCCGCGATGAGCGGCGACACAGTGGGCAGCTGCAGGTACTCGGCGAAGACACGGTGCCCGCTGACGTACGTCAGGGCCGTGAGCGCCGCCGCCGCCACGCCGAACACGCTGATCGCCAGCCCGTCGAGTCCGTCGGTGAGGTTCACGGCGTTCGTCCAGCTCACGCAGACGAACATCGCGAACAGGACGTACATCCAGCCGAGGTCCGGGATCAGCCGCTTGAAGAACGGGAAAACGAGGTGCGTGTTGTAGAGATCCCGCGTGACGAGCACCATCAGCGCCATGCCGACGCCGAGCCCGATCAGGATCTGCCAGGCCATCTTGTAGCGGGGCCACAGGCCGTCATGGGAGCGGCGCACGATCTTGAGGTAGTCGTCGGCGAATCCGACGGCGCCGAACGCCGTGGTGGCGACGACCGCGATCCAGATGTAGGCGTTCGTCAGGTTCGCCCAGAACAGCGTGGGCACCACCGAGCACGCCAGGATCAACAGGCCGCCCATCGTCGGTGTGCCCGCCTTCGCGCGATGCGTCTGCGGCCCGTCCTGGCGGATGACCTGGCCGATCTGAAAATCGCGCAGCCGCCGGATCATCACCGGTCCCAGGACCAGGCTGAGGGCGAGCGCGGTGATGCTGGATCCCGCGGTGCGGAACGTGATGTACCTGAAGACGTTCAGGACCGGGATGGCCGTGTGCAGCTGGCCGTAGAGCAAGTGGTACAGCATCAGGCGAACTCCACCTTCAGCCGCTCCACGACGAGATCGGTGCGGATGCCGCGCGACCCCTTCACGAGCACGAGGTCGCCGGGACGCACTTTCTCCAGCGCGACGTCCACCGCCTCAGCGCTGGTCGCCACGTGGATCACCGCGGACGCGTCCATGCCGGCGGCACGCGCGGCGGCGGCGAGGCGCCGTGCCGGATCTCCGCCCACCGCGATCAGCAACTCGAGTCCGGCGTCGGCCGCCGCCCGTCCGCATTCGGCGTGCAGCCGATCCGCGTGGACGCCGAGCTCGAGCATCTCGCCGAGCACCGCGATCTTCCGCGCGCTCCCCGTGGACGCCTTGACCGTGTCGAGCGACGTCTTGAGCGCCGACGGGCTCGAGTTGTACGAATCGTCGACGAGCGTGATGCCGCCGGGCAGCCGCAGCAGCTCGCCGCGATGCGCCGCCGGCCTCATCGTCGCGGCGCGCTTCGCGATGGCTGCCGCCGGGACCCCCATGTCGAGCGCCACGGCCGCCGCGGCAAGGAGGTTCAGCAGGTTGGCCGTCCCCAGGAGCGGCGTCTCGACATTCACCTCGCCCTGAGGCGACGTAATGGTGGCGGCCATGCCGTCGAGGCCGCGGTGCCGCACCCGACTGGCGCGAACGTCCGCTCGGTCCGATAAGCCGAAAGACAGGGTCCTGCCTGAAAACCGCCGGACGCGCGCGCGAATCCGCTCGTCGTCCGCGTTCGCGACGAGGAGATCGCCGGGGCGCGCCTGCTCGAGAATCTCGGCCTTGGCGGCCGCGATGGCGTCGGCCGACGCAAAGAACCCCGCGTGCGCGTCCCCGACGTTCGTCCAGACGCGCACGTCCGGCTCGGCGATGCCGACCAGCGTGCGGATTTCTCCGGCGTGATTCATGCCCAGTTCGACCACCGCCACATCGGGCCTGGACCGCAGGTCGAGCAGCGAGAGCGGCAGGCCGATGTGATTGTTCAAATTGCCCTTGTTGCGAAACACCGTGTACGTCGCGGCCAGAAACTCCGCGGTCAGCTCCTTCGTCGTCGTCTTGCCCGCGCTGCCGGTGATGGCCACCACCTTCGCGCCCGACCGGCGGCGGATCTCGCGCGCGCCCTCCTGCAGCGCCCGCGTGGTGTCGGCCACCTGGATCAGAAGCGGCGCCAGCCCGCCCGTTCCTGCCTCGGGCAAGGCTGGCGTCGCCGTCACCACCGCGCCCGCCGCTCCTGCGGCCAGCGCTGCGGCGACGAAGTCGTGCCCGTCGAACCGATCGCCGCGGATTGCGACGAATAAATCCCCCGGCGCGATCGACCGCGTGTCGATCGACCACCGCTCGACGCGCTGCGCCGGATTACCCGACACCACCCGGCCGCCCGTCGCGGCGGCAATCTCGGCGGCGCTGAGCGCAATCGGGTCCACCGAGCTACGTCACCCTCGAGCCGCTGCGGCGCTTCGCCAGCGCCCCGCGCGCGACCTCGACGTCGTCGAAGGGCAGCGTCTTGTCGCCGATGACCTGGTACTTCTCGTGCCCCTTGCCGGCGATGAGCAGCAAATCGCCGGGCTTCGCCTCGCGGACGGCCTTCTCGATCGCCTCGCGGCGGTCGACAATCGCCAGCGACGGCGTGCCCCCCTTCTGCCCCTTGGGCGCGATCCGATCCGCAGGCATGACGATCCCGCGGCGAATCTCGTCGATGATCTTTTCCGGGTCCTCGCTGCGGGGATTGTCGGAGGTGACGATCACGAGATCGCTGAGGCGCGCGGCCACCGCGCCCATCAGCGAGCGCTTCGTCCGATCGCGATCGCCGCCGCATCCGAAGACCGTGATGACGCGCCCCAACGCCAGGGGGCGCGCGGTCTCGAGGAGGTTCTTCAGCGCGTCGTCGGTGTGCGCGTAGTCGACGACCACGCGCACGTCGTCCGGCGCGTCCGAGACCACCTGGAAGCGCCCGGGCACGCGCTCGAGGTTCCTGATGCCTGTCTCGATGGCCGAGAACGGCAGGTCGAGCGCCATCGCGGCGGCCGACGCCGCGAGGATGTTGTACGCGTTCGGGCGTCCGACGAGCGCCGACCGCACGCGCAGCGTCCCTCTCGGCGTGCGCACGTCGAACACGAGCCCGTCGAGCGAGAAGGACAGGGGTCCCGGACGCACGTCCGCGGCGGCGTCGATCGCGTAGGTGACCGGGCGCCGGGCCGCCGCCACGAGGTCGGGCCCCCGGCGGTCGTCGAGGTTGATCACGCCGACCGCGCCGTCCGGGAGCCCCTCGAACAGGCGGCGCTTCGCGACGAAGTACGACTCCATGTCGCCGTGGAAGTCGAGGTGATCGCGCGTGAGGTTGGTGAAGATGCCGGCGGCGAAGCGCAGGTGGTCGACGCGACGGAGCGCAAGCGCGTGCGACGACACTTCCATGACGCAGGCGCCGCAGCCTTCCTTCACCATGTCGCGCAGCATCCGCTGCAGCTCCGGCGCTTCCGGCGTCGTCCGCGGGGCCTCGAGCTCGTGCGCGCCGATGCGGTAGCCAATGGTCCCGACGCGTCCGCACGTGATGCCGGCCGCCTCGAAGATCGACGCCAGCACGTACGAGATCGTCGTCTTGCCGTTCGTGCCCGTGATCCCGACGAGCGCGAGCTCCTCGCTGGGGTTGCCGAAGAACGTGGCGGCCAGTTCGGCGAGCGCCGCCCGGGCGTTGGGTACCTGGATCCACGGGACCGTGACGCCGGAGGGCTCCGCGGTTTCCGCGACGATCGCCATCGCGCCGTTCGCGATCGCCTGCGGGACGAACCGCGCGCCGTCGGCGTTGACGCCCCGCAGCGCGACGAAGATCGCCCCGGGCGTGACCTGCCTGGAGTCGTACGCGACGGCCGTCACGGCCGCCTGACCGCCTTCGCCGACGCCATGGCGGTCCGCCGACGCTTCACGCGGAGGCGGAAGGCGGAAGGACTCCGAGCGCTCCAGGAGCTCCCGGACGGTCACTGCACGCCTCCCGTCGCAGACGCCGGCAGACGCCGACCCAGGCGCAGGGCGCAGGCGTTCCCGCGGACGAGCGCGGCGCCCGCCTCCGGGCTCTGTTCGACGACGGAGCCGTCGCCCGTCATGCGCGCGGTCATCCCGATGCGCGACAGCGATCGGAGCGCTTCGCGCGCGCTGAGGCCGCGCAGATCCGGCATCAGGCCGTTGCGCGCGGGCTCGAGCGGCGCGGACAGCACGCTCGCCGCGCGCGCGGGCTGCGGCGCGGCGTCCGCCTCGGCCGACGGGTCGTGGCGCGCCACGAGCACCGGCGGCGGCGTGTTGAGGTTCGGGCTGATCCCCAGGTAGCGGACGGCCGCCTCGGCGATCCGCTTGAAGATCGGGGCCGACACCGCGCCTCCCGAGTATCCGTTGCCGTGCGGCGAGTCGATGACGACGAGGATCGTCAGCGCGGGCCTGCGCGACGGAATGAACCCGACGAAGGACGCGTTGTAGTCGGACTTCTGGTAGTGGCCGTTGACGAGCTTCGCCGAGGTGCCCGTCTTGCCGGCGATCGTGAAGCCCTCCATCCGCGCGGCACGGGCGGTGCCCCGCTCGACCACCTGCTCCATGATCGTGGTCATGGTCGCCGCCGTGTCGGGGTCGATCGAGCGCCGGACTTCCTTGTGCGGCACCTCGAGGCGGCGCCCGTTCCTGATGAACGCCCGCACGACCCGGGGCTGCAGGAGGTGCCCGCCGTTGGCGATCGAGCTGACCGCGGTGACCATCTGGATTGGCGTCACGCCGACCTGGTAGCCCATCGACACCGACGCGAGCGCGCTCGGATCGAGACGCGCGGCGCTCCACACGATGCCCGCGGTTTCGCCGCGGAAATCAGGCGCGGCCGTCTGGCCGAACCCGAACCGGCTGACGTAGTCCGTGAGCACCTGCGCCCCGACGCGCAGCCCCACCTTGATCGCGCCGACGTTGCTCGACTTCACGACCACGTCGGTGAACGAGATCAGGCCGTAGTGGTGGGTGTCGTAGATCGGCTTCCGGCCGGGGAACGTGATGGAGCCGGGACTCGTTTCGATCATCGTCTCGGGCGTCATCACCTTCTGCTCGAGGGCCGCCGAGGCCGTCACGATCTTGAAGGTCGAGCCGGGCTCGTAGAGGCTCTGGATGGCGCGATTGCGGAGGGCGTCCTCGTCGGCCTTCGAGAAGGCGTTCGGATTGAACGTCGGCCAGTTGGCCATCGCGAGGATCTCGCCCGTGTGCGGATCCATGATGATCGCGGTGCCGCCGACGGCGTGGTTCTCTTCGACGCCAATCCGCAGCTCGCGCTCCGCGACGAACTGCAGATACTGATCGATGGTCAGCTCGATGCCGGCCCCGGCGGTGGCGGCGCGCTCGACCCGGCTGAAAATCGCGTGGCGCTTGGCGTCCGTCTGGATCAGCACCTTGCCGTCCTGACCGCGGATCTGCGAGTCATACGCGGACTCGATCCCGCCGAGCCCCACGTTGTCGAGGCCGACGTAGCCGACGACGTGCGCGGCGAGCTCGCTGTTCGGGTAATACCGGCGGCTTTCCCGGAGGAGCGTGATGCCCGGCAGGGCCAGCGCACGCACGCGCCTGGCTTCTTCGGGGGAGACCTGCCGGGCGATATACGCGAACTGTGCGCGGCGGCCCAGGCTCTTCGCGATCGCCTGCCGGCGATCCGGGCCGCAGCCGTCGAGCGCGCCGCAGACCTCCGCCGCGACGTCGTCGGGATCCTCGATTTCGTTCGGCACGGCCGCGATCGTGTCGGCGTCGACGCTGTAGGCGAGGACGCGCCCCTTGCGATCGAATATCTCTCCGCGATTGGCCGGCGGCACCACGGTCCGCATCTGCTGGCGATCGGCGCGTCCGGCGAGCTCCGCGTGCTGGAAGACCTGCAGGTAGACGAGGCGCGCCTCGATGGCGGTGGTCCAGAGGCCGAAGAACGCCGCGCACACCAGCAGGCGCGCGCGCACCGTGGCCCGCCACTCCGTCGGGGCCGGCTCGCGCCGCCCGCCCGTGGCGCGCGTGCCCCGGATGACTCCGAGCAGCGACCGGAACCTCGCGCCTGTGTTCTCCATCGGTCCTGTCAGCGGGCCGCGACGATGGATTTTTCGGGAGGCGCGGCGGGCGTCACGCGCTCGATGACGATCGCCTGGCCGCGGGCCGGCGCCACGAGGTGCAGCTGCTCGATGGCGATCTTCTCGATGCGCCGCGGCGCGCGCAGCGTGTCGATCTCCAGCTGCAGGTGCCGGTTGATGTCTTCCTCGGCCGCGCGCTCCTGCTGCAGGCGCTCGATCTGGTAGCCGTGGCGCAGCAGCTCGAAGTGCTGCCACGCCGAAAAGAGCAGCACGAGGACCAGGAACAGGCCAATCCCCATGGATCGCCAGATCTGCCGCTGGCGGGCCTCGTCCACTTCGCGGACGATCGGGTTGTTGCGAATGTCCTTCTTGATCGCGTACTCGAAGTCCATTCCGTTCATGCGAACCTCTCAATCGCGCGGAGCTTTGCGCTGCGTGCCCGCGGGTTGCGCGCCACTTCGTCGTCGGCCGCGACCAGCGGGTGCTTCGTCAGGATCCGGAGCCCCTCTCCGGCCTTTTCCATCGCGCGGAACGTGTGCTTCACGATCCGGTCCTCGAGCGAGTGAAACGTGATCACCGCCAGGCGGGCGTGCTCCAGCAGCCGCCGGGCGGCGTTGCCGAGAAACGCGTCCAGCCCCTCGAGCTCGCGGTTCACCCAGATGCGCAGCGCCTGGAAGGTCCGGGTCGCCGGGTCGATCCGCTGGTGCCCGTGGTGCGGCACGGCGCGCCGGACGATCGCGGCCAGACGCCCGGTCGTCGCGATCGGCGATTCGCGCCGCGCATGGACGATGGCGCGCGCGATCCGGCGCGACGCCCGCTCCTCGCCGAACTGGTAGATCACGTCCGCCAGCTCCGTCTCGTCGACGTCCCGCAGCAGATCCGCGACGCTCGGTCCTCGGCTCTGATCCATCCGCATGTCGAGCGGCTCGTCGCGCCGGAAGCTGAAGCCCCGGCCCTCCGCGTCGAACTGCATCGACGAGACGCCGAGGTCCGCGAGCGCGCCGGCCACCCGCGCGATCCCGCGCTCGTCGAGCACGCGATCGAGGTCGCGGTAGTCGGCGTGCACCAGCTCGACGCGATCGCTGAACGAGGCGAGCGCCTCGCGCGCGAGCGCCAGCGCCGACAGGTCCCGATCGAGTCCGAGGACGCGGGTCGCGCCCGCCTCGAGCAGCGCGCGGCTGTGCCCCCCGAGCCCGACGGTGCAATCGACGAAGAGCCCGCCGCGCGACGGCGCCAACAGGTCCAGGACCTCGGGCACCATGACGGGTTCGTGGGCGATCGGCATGGTCAGATCCCGAACTCCGCCAGCGCCTTCGCGTCCTCGTCGGTATAGGGGTCGCTGAGCATCTTGGCGACGAGCCGCTCGTGGTTCCAGACGTCGAGACGATCGACCGCGCCCAGCACGTCCACGTCGCCGGCCATCCCGGACGACTCACGCAGGCGCTGGTGGATCACGACCCGCCCCTGCGAGTCAATCTCCGCCATCTGCCCGAAGTAGTTCACGCGGTCGAGAAATTTGGCGCGGGCCGGATGCGTGGAGGGCGCGCGTCCGAGCCGTTCTTCGAGCGCCAGCCAGACGGGCATGGGATAAACGCGTACAGACTCCCCCGTCAGGCTCGTCACGAACAGCTCCGTTCCGTGCGTTTTTTCGACCAGCGCGCGGAAGGCGTTCGGGATCTTGAGCCGTCCTTTGTCATCGATTTTGGCGGCGTGATTTCCCCGAAGCACGGCTAGTTACTCCACTTTGCTCCATTAAAGTCCACCGCGATACTAGGGGCCGGTCGGTGTCCTGTCAACGGCAAAATGTAGAGACTCCTAGACTTACGCTTTATATTCGCCCCTTTTGGCGTGCTAGGATGTGCAGATCTGACATGCTCCGAGCCGGCCTCATTGGCTTTCCGTCGTCGGGCAAGACCGCCCTCTTCCAGCTCCTGACCAGCGCACGCGAGGCGCCGCGCGCCGGCGGCAAGCAGGACGCGCACGTCGGCGTGTCACGCGTCCCCGACGAGCGGCTCGACACGCTGACGGCGCTCTTCAACCCGAAAAAGCACACGCCCGCGACCGTCGAGTTCGCCGACATGGGGGGTGCGGCCACCGGGAAGGTCGGCGCGGCGGCGCTGCTCGACGTCGCGCCGTTCCGCAACGCGGACGCGCTGCTGCACGTCGTCCGCATGTTTCGCGATCCGTCGGTGCCGCACGCGGCGGGCTCCGTCGATCCCGCGCGCGACGTGCGCACGATGGAAGACGAAGTCATCCTCGCGGATCTCGGGGTCGTCGAGCGCCGCCTCGATCGCCTCGAGCGCGATCTGAAGAAGGCCGGCGCCGCGCCCGAGCTCAAGAAGGAACAGGAGATCCTCCGGCGTTGCCGGGCGCTGCTCGAGGAGGGCACGCCACTGCGCGACCTGGAGCTGCCGCCCGAGGACGCCCGCCGCCTGCGCGGCTTCCAGTTCCTCTCCGCGAAGCCGCTGCTCGTGGTGCTGAACCTCGACGAAGAGGACCTGCCGCAGGCGGAGCGCGCCGTGGCGCTCGCGGGGCTGCAGGACCTGGTCAAGGGGGCCCACATGCGCGCCGTCCCGATCTGCGCGAAGATCGAGCTGGAGATCTCGCAGCTCGATCCGGCGGACGCGGCGGCCTTCATGGCGGACCTCGGCCTGAAGGAATCCGGCCTCGATCGGGTCATCCGCGCGAGCTACGACCTGCTGGGGTACATCTCGTTTTTCACCGTCGGCGACGACGAGAATCGCGCGTGGTCGATCCCGCGCGGCACGAGCGCGCAGAACGCGGCGGGAGAGATCCACACCGACATCCAGCGCGGGTTCATCCGCGCGGAAGTCTGCCGCTACGAACACCTGGTGGCGAGGGGCACGCTCGCCGCGTGCCGCGATCACGCCGAGCTCCGTCTCGAGGGCAAGGAATACATCGTCCTCGACGGCGACGTGATCAATTTCCGTCACGCCACGTGATACGATTCGCGCCATTCCGATGAGAAACGCTGAACGCGGGATGCGGAATGCTGAATGTTCGGCATTCGACATTCAGCATTCGACGTTTCAGGCGAGCATGTAGTGTCGGCTCCCAGAACGATCGTCGTCTGCGAAGCGCAGGTGCCGTTCGTGCACGGCGGCGCCGAAGTGCACGTCCGCGAGCTCGTGCGGGAGCTGACCGCGCGCGGTTACCAGGCAGAGCTCGTGAGCGTGCCGTTCAAGTGGTACCCGAAGGACGAGATCCTGCCGCACGCGGCCGCGTGGCGGCTCCTCGATCTGAGCGAGAGCAACGGGCGCCCGATCGATCTCGTCATCGCCTCGAAGTTCCCGACGTATTTCGTCCGCCATCCGAACAAGGTCGCGTGGCTCATTCACCAGTACCGCGCCGCGTACGAGCTGTGCGGGACGCCGTACAGCGACTTCGGCCACACCGAGCAGGACGTCGGGCTGCGCGACACGCTCATCCGGCTCGATACCGAGATGCTGGGCGAGTGCCGGCACATCTTCGCCAACGCGCAGAACACGGCGAACCGGGTGCGCACGTTCAACGGGCTCCCGGCGGAGGCGCTGTACCACCCCCCGCGACTGGCCCGGCGGCTGGCGGCCGGCCGTCCGGCGTACGGCGACTTCGTCCTGTCGGTCGGCCGCATCGAATCGGTCAAACGGGTGGACCTGCTGGTGTCCGCGATGGCTCGGGTCGATACACCGATCAGGCTGGTTGTCGCCGGCGACGGGACCCAGCGCGCCAACGTGCAGCGCGTGGCCGCAGAGGCGGGCGTCGGCGATCGGATCGATTTCCTGGGGACCGTCGAGGACGAGCAGTTGATCGCGCTGTATCGCGACACGCTCGCGGTCCTCTATCCGCCGTACGACGAAGATTTCGGGTACGTGACGCTCGAGGCGTTCCTGGCGCGAAAGCCGGTCATCACGGCGTCCGATTCGGGCGGACCGAACGAGTTCGTCGTCGACGGGGTGAACGGGTTCGTGTGCGCGCCGGAGGCGGAGGCGTTCGCGGACGCGATCAACACACTCGCGCGCGACACGCGCCGCGCGGCGTCGCTGGGCGACGCGGGATACGAACGGGCGCGGACGATTACCTGGGACGGCGTGATCGAAAAGCTGGTGTCGTGACAAAGCTCATCATCCAGATCCCGTGCCTGAACGAGGCGCAGACGCTGCCGGCGACGCTCGCCGATCTGCCGAAGCGCCTCCCCGGCGTCGACGCGATCGAGGTCCTCGTGATCGACGACGGATCGCACGACGGCACGGCGGACGTCGCGCGCGCGTGCGGCGTGGATCACATCGTCCGGCTCCGCCGGAACAAGGGGCTCGCGGCCGCGTTCCAGGCGGGCATCGACGCGTGCCTGAAAGCGGGCGCGGACTTCATCGTCAACACCGATGCCGACAACCAGTACGCGGGCCATGAGATCCCCGCGCTGCTCGCGCCGCTGCTGCGCGGCGAGGCCGACATCTGCATCGGCGACCGCAACATCGCGGGGCTGAGCCACATGTCGTGGCGGAAGCGGACGCTGCAGCGGCTCGGCAGCTGGGTCGTGCGCCAGGTGTCGAACACGAGCGTCCCCGACACCACGAGCGGATTCCGCGCGTACACGCGAGAGGCCGCGCTGCGCATGACGATCGTGTCCGAGTTCTCGTACACGCTCGAATCGATCATCCAGGCCGGCAAGAAGCGGATGGCGATCGCGCACGTGCCGATCACCGTCAATCCGCGCACGCGTGAATCCCGGCTGTTCGACAGCGTTTTTTCCTACATCAAGCGCTCGGGCGCGACGATCGTCCGCGTCTACGCGATGTACGAGCCGTTGAAGGTGTTCACGTACATCGGCCTGACGATCTTCGGGACCGGCTTTCTCGGGGCGCTGCGTTTCGTCTACTACTACTTCGAGGGGGCCGCGTCGAAGCACCTGGGATCGCTCATCGCGGCGGCGGTGCTGCTGATCGTCGGTTTTCAGGTGCTCGTGATCGGACTGCTCGCCGACGTCATTTCCGGCAACCGAAAGCTTCTCGAGGATCTCCTGTACCGTGTGCGCACGCTGGAGCTGCCGGCGCGCGAGCCCGAGCATGAACGGCCCCCGCTGACGCGCGCGGCCGATCCCGCCGACCGGTGGGAGCACTGATTGGCCGATCCCTCCAGCGTCTCGATCGTCATTCCGGCGTACAACGAGAGCGAGGCGATCGCCGACGTCATCGCCGTGCTGCGATCCGCGGCCCCCTGGCGGGAGATCATCGTCGTGGACGACGGGTCGACCGACGGCACGGGCGAGCGCGCCGCCGCCGCGGGCGCGACGGTCGTGCGGCATCCGTACAACATGGGCAACGGCGCGTCGGTCAAGAACGGCATCCGCCGCGCGACCGGCGAGTACATCCTCATCGTGGACGCCGACGGCCAGCATCCGCCCGAGGACGCGCTCCGGATCGTGTCGCGCCTTGGCGAGTACGACCTGGTGATCGGCGCGCGCTCGAACGAGACACAGGCGACGCAGGCGCGGCGGGCCGGCAATGGCGCGCTGAACCGGCTCGCGAGCTACCTCACGGGGCGGGAGATTCCTGACCTCACGTCCGGTTTCCGCGGCGCGCGCGCGTCCGGCCTCCGCGAGTTCCTGCACCTGCTGCCGAACGGCTTCTCGACGCCCACGACGACGACGCTCGCGTTCATCAAGGCGGGGTACGCGGTCGCCTTCGAGCCGATCCACGCGCGGCAGCGGAGCGGCCAGTCGAAGATCCGTCTCGCGCGCGACGGCGCGACGTTCCTGATGATCATCTTCAAGATCGTCACGCTGTTCAGCCCGCTGCGGATCTTCGTGCCCATCAGCCTGGCGTCGTTCACGCTCGGGGCGGGATATGCCGCCTGGACGATTGCGACACAGCGGCACATAACGAATTCGTCCGTCCTCCTGATTCTCTTCGCCGTCGTGGTCTTCCTCGTCGGGCTCGTCTCGGAACAAATTTCCGCGCTGCGATTCGAAGGCCGCCGGTGACGCCGTCGCGACGATGGATCGTCGCGTGCGTCCTGTTCGGTCTGGCGCTCCGGGTCGCCTTCGCGCTCGTCTACTGGGTCAACCAGCCGCTCACGCATGACGAGCGGGAGTACCTCGCCCTCGGACGCAGCGTCGCCCGCGGCG
>DAIUEK010000012.1:0-13616 GCA_036845165.1 Vicinamibacterales bacterium
GAGGTCGAGCTCCAGTGGAGCATCCTCATCGTTCTGTATCCCTACATTACCGGGCTGGTGGCAGGCGCCTTCATCCTGGCGTCGCTCGAGCGCGTGTTCAACGTACAGGCGGTCAAGCCGACCTACCGGCTCGCGCTGCTCACGGCGCTCGCCTTCATGCTCGTCGCGCCGCTGCCGCTGCAGCTGCACCTGGGCCATCCCGAACGCTCGTTCGAGATGTACCTGACGCCCCACACGACCTCCGCGATGGCGATGTTCGGGTTCGTGTATCTCTGGTACCTGATGGTGGTGCTGGTAGTGGAGATCTGGCTCGACTACCGCGCCGATCTCGTCCACACCTGGCGGGCGAGCACGGGGGCGAAGCGGCTGCTGTACGGCGTGCTCACGCTCGGATCGAACAACCTCAGTCCCGCGTCGCTGCGCATCGACGACAAGGTCGGCCGCTTCGTGACGATCATCGGCATTCCCTCGGCGTTCCTGCTCCACGGATACGTCGGCTTCATCTTCGGTTCCGTCAAGGCGAACCCGTGGTGGTCGACGCCGATGATGCCCATCGTATTTCTGTTCTCGGCCATCGTCTCCGGTATCGCGATGGTCATGGTCCTGTACATCGTGCTGAGCTGGTACCGCCGCGTGGCGATCGACATGCGCTGCGTGGACGCCATCGCGCGGTATCTCTTCTTTGCCTTCCTGGTGGATTTCGCGCTCGAGATGCTCGACCTGATTCATCGCGTCTACGAAGCGGACGAGTCGTTCCGCGCGCTGGACTTCATGGTCCACACGAAGCTGTTTGTGTCGCAGATCGTGCTGCAGATCCTCGCCGGGACCTTGCTTCCGATTGCGCTGCTCGCCTTCACGCAGCTCCTTCGCCTGACGCCGCGCATCCGGATCAATCTGTACACGGCCGCAGGCGTCCTGACACTCGTCGGGATCTTCGCGATGCGCTGGAACGTCGTGATCGGCGGCCAGCTGTTTTCGAAGAGTTTCCTTGGGTACACCACCTACAAGATGGCGTTCGCGACGCGCGAGGGACTCCTCCCGGCCATTCTGCTGATGATCCTGCCGTTCGTCATCCTGGCGGCGCTGATCTACATCCTGCCGCCATGGGAGCACGCGGCGGTATCCGAGGGGGACGCCGACGCCGAACCCTCTGTCACGTAGCGCGCACCCGCGCCAGCGGCAGGCATGGCGATGAAGACACGAATCGGCGGCATGACGGCGGGGCTCGCGATCGGCATCACGCTGGCCGTCGCGGGGGCGTGCGCCGCCGCCGCGTATCTGTACTCGCAGCGCCACTTCCAGACGCTGCTCGACGGCGCGCGCGGAACCGCGGTGGCGCAGGCGGAACTGATCCGCGCCGCGCTCGAGCACGACATGATCGAGCAGGATCGGTCGCTCATCGCGCGCATGATCCGGACCTTCGCCAGCGAGCCGGGCGTGGCCAGCGTGATGCTGCTGGACCGCACAGGTGTCGTGCGGTACTCGAGCGGCCCGGTCGCCTCGGGATACGAGTTCGATCTGCAGGCGCCCACGTGCCAGGCCTGCCACCAATACCCGCCGGCGCAGCGCATGTCGAGCCGCGTGATTGAAACAGGCGGCAGCGATATCCTCCGCACCGTCGTCCCGTTCAGGAACCGCCAGGAATGTCACGGCTGCCACGATCCGGCGCAGAAGATCAATGGCATCGTGATCTTCGATGTGGACGCGTCGGGCATGCGCGCCGCGGCGAACAGGGATCTGCGGTGGATGGTGGGCACGACCGCCGGCGTCGCGCTCGCGCTCGTCGCCGCGATTGCCCTCGTCGTCCGGGTCGTCGTGCTGCGACGGCTGCAGCGGTTTGAAGCGACGGCGAGGCTCATCGCCGAGGGCGACCTGGATCGGCGGGTGCCCGCGTCGGGCAGCGACACCATTTCGTGGCTGGGGCGCGAGTTCAACGTGATGGCCGACTCCGTGACGGGATTGCTGGGGGAGGTGCGCAGCCAGCGCCAGCGCCTGGAAACCGTCATCAACAGCATCGGCGACGGCATCGTGGTGCTCGACGCGACGCGCACGGTGATTGCCGCCAACGACGCCTTCATCGCGCGCATGGGGCGGGCGCGGCGCGACATGCTGGGCTGCTCGTGCGCGACCACGCCGTCCGGGATCTGCGGCGTCGGCGATTGTCCGACCCTGGCCTGCCTCGAGTCCGGCGAGCGCCAGGTGCGCATCTGCGAGCGGCAGCGAAGCGATGGCACCGTCGCGTGGGAAGAGGTGCACGCGTGCCGCATTGCCGGCGATGCCGACAACGGGGTGCAGATCGTCGAGGTCTGGCGCGACATCACGGACCGGCGCGCCGCGGAGGCCCGGTTGGCGGAATCCCACCGCCTCGCCTCCCTGGGCATGCTGGCGTCCGGCTTTTCACACGAGATGAACACGCCGCTGGCGACGGTGCTGACGTGCGTCGAAGGGATCGCCAGGGAGGTGCGGCGCGAGGGCGCACCCGTCGACCTGTCGCGTGTCGTCGAGCACGCCTCCATCGCGCGCGAGCAGCTCCTGCGCTGCCGTGGGATTACGCAGCACTTCTTACGGATGTCGCGCGGCCAGCCGTCGCAGGGACAGGTCGTGGATGTGGGTGCCGCGCTCGCCGCCGTCGTCTCGCTCGTGGAACCGACGGCGCGCGACCATGGCGTCACGATGGACGTCGGGCCGATCGGTCCGGGACCGCTGCTGGTCCGCGCGGATGAATCCGACCTCCAGCAGGCCCTCATCAACCTGCTGCTGAACGCGGTCCAGGCCTCGACGCGCGGCGGAACGGTGACGCTGCGCGTATCGGGCCGTGACGCGGTGACCATCCTGATCGCGGACGAGGGCTGCGGCATCGCGCCCGACCAGCAGGCGCGGATCTTCGAGCCGTTCTTCAGCCTGCGCGGGGGCGGGACGGGCCTCGGCCTCTTCGTCTCGCTCAACTCCGTGCGGAAGTGGGGCGGCGACATCCTCGTCCGCAGCGCGCCGGGCGAGGGTGCCACGTTCGAGGTCGTGCTGCCGGTGCTGACCGGTGCCGCGCCGGGGGCGCGCGCATGAACAAACGGGCGTCGATTCTCCTCGTCGATGACGATGCGGCGTTCCGCGGCGTGCTGCTGTCGGAGCTGGAGCGGATGGAGTTCGCCGTGTCGTCGGCGGGTAGCGGGGAAGAGGCGTTGCGGCGCGTGGCGGAACTGCAGCCGGAAATCGTCCTCCTCGACCTGCGCCTCCCGGGCGAGAGCGGGCTCGACGTGCTGAAGGCCATCCGTGCGAGCGCGCCGGCGACTGACGTGATCATGTTGACGGGCCACGGATCCATCGACACGGCGATTGAATCCGTGCGGATGGGGGCGTTCGACTACGTGGCGAAGCCGTGTCCGCTCGACGAGCTGGAAGTGCGGATCCGGCGCGCGCTCGAGCGGCAGTCGCTCCGGACCCGGGCGAGCCTCCTGGAGCGCGGCCTGACGCCGCCCGACCTGCGCGCCGAATTCGTCGGGGAGAGCCCGGAGTTCAGGCGGCTGCTGGCGCTGATTGAGCGGGTCGCGCCCTCAGATTCGACGGTGTTGATTCTCGGCGAGACCGGCTCCGGCAAGGAGATGGTCGCCAAGCTGCTGCACGCGCGCAGCGCGCGGCGCAAGCGTCCGTTCGTCGTCGTCGAGTGCGCCGCGCTGCAGGAAAACCTGCTGCAGAGCGAGCTGTTCGGGCACGAGCGCGGCGCGTTCACCGGGGCCGATCGCGCGAAGCCGGGCCTCTTCGAAGTGGCGCACGGCGGGACGCTGTTTCTCGACGAGATCGGCGAGGTGAGTCTGGCGACGCAGGTGAAGCTCCTCCGCGTGCTGGATGCCTCGACCTTCCGCCACGTCGGCGGCACCAGCGAGATTCAGGTGGACGTGCGGGTCATCGCGGCCACCAACCGCGACATGGCGGGGATGGTGCGCCAGGGCCTCTTCCGCGAGGACCTGTTCTACCGGCTCAGCACGCTCACGATGCAGGTGCCCGCGCTGCGGCAGCGGGGCGCGGACGTCGATCTGCTGGCCGAGCGCTTCGTGGCGTTGTTCAACCAGCGGTTCGGCGTGCAGCGGCGTCTCGGGCCGGACGCGCTCGCCGTGCTGCGCGGTCATGACTGGCCGGGCAACGTGCGCGAGCTGCTCCACGCCATCGAGGCCGCGATGGTCGTCAGCGACGGCCCCGAGATCCTCCCCGCGCATCTGTCGGCGCTCTCACGGACGCCGGCCGGCGGAGCCGTGAACGCGGAGGTCCCGACGCTGCGGCAGACCGAGCGCCAGCAGATCGCGCGCGCCCTCGAGGTGAGCGCCGGCCACCGCGCCCACGCCGCGCGGATGCTGGGCATCAGCGAGCGCAATCTCTATCGCAAGATCCGCGCGCACGGTCTGGACGCCTGACCGCGCCTGACGGATCGTCAGCCCGCGTCCTGACAACCTGTCAGGCGGCGCATCCGGCGACCACCCCTTTCGAGCTTTTTGCTCCGTGTTTCGCACCGGCCTTCGTGGCATTCAAGCTGCACACGTCACCGCCGAATTCGCACGAGGAGGACGCATGGAAATGTTTCTGATGGTGCTGGTGCTGAGCGTCGTGGGTGTGCTGGTGAGCGGGGTCCTGTTTGCGGCTGCCATGCGCGAACCGGGGCGGGCCGACGCGCCGGCGTTCGGCGCGCTTGCCGCACGGGAGGAAGAGCGCTTCTTCATGCTGCGTCCGGCCGTCCGCCCCGCGCCGCCGGTGCGCGTCGCCGCCGACGCGCTGGTGCTGCAGATCGAACGGCACGTCCGGCTCGAACACGCGGCGGCCGAGGCGTTCCTCCTGTTCCCCACCTTCGAAGCGCTGCACATGCGGACGCTGTCGCCGCTGGTGCGGTGACCGGATGATGACGCGAGAGCAACCCGATCTCGTCAGTGGCCTTCCACCTGAGGAGGCCACGGCCGTCCTGGCGCTGGGCGCGCCGATGACGCTGGCCGCGGGCGCGGTGCTGTTCCGGCTCGGCGCGGACGCCGAGTGCCTGTATCTGATTCGAAGCGGCCGTATCGCGCTGACGCTGCCGATGCAGATCGCGGGACGCGAGCAAGACATCGTGATCGAGGAACACGAGCCGGGCCAGACGCTCGGGTGGTCCGCTCTCGTCCCCCCGTACCGATTCACGCTGAAGGCCACGGCGCCGCTCGCGACCGAGGTGCTGGCCGTCCGCCGCGAGGACCTCCTGAACTACTTCGCCGCGCATCCACGGGTCGGATACACGGTGGGCCTGAACATCGCCGCGGTGATCGGCCAGCGGCTGCAGGTCTTCCAGGCGATGTGGCTGCGGGAGATGCAACGCGTCGTAGGCCAGGTCCATGCGTAAGACCGCGGCCGTCGCCGTCTGTGCCGTTCTGGCAACCGTGCTCTGGACGGCGTCATCGCGCGGCCGCGCGCAAGCGCCGGCCGCTGCGGGCGCGAAGGCCCCGCCGCAGGCGGCTCCAAGTCAGCCGGCGACGCCGGAGCTGCGCGTCGAAGTGCCGCCGCCGCCGTTCTCCGACGGGATCTTCCCGTGCACCACGTGCCACAACAAGGACATGCCGCCGAACCGGACACGCCGGACGTTGTCCGACATGCACACCGACATCGTGCTGAAACACGACGCCGAGCACCGCTGGTGTCTGGACTGCCACGATGCGGACCATCGCGACCAGCTGCACCTCGCGAGCGGCGACCCTGTGCCGTTCGAGGAATCGTACCGGCTATGCGGCCAGTGCCACGGCGAGAAGTACCGCGACTGGCGGGCGGGTGTGCACGGCCGCCGCGTCGGCCAGTGGAACGGCGCGAAACGGTATCTGCTGTGTGTGAACTGTCACAGCCCGCACGCGCCGCGTTTCAAGTCGATGGCGCCCCAGCCGGGGCCGATTCCGCCGAGGCGGCCCAGGTAAATCCGCGCGAGGAGCGCGATGTCCCGATGACAGAGGACGGTGATGGCGAACGACGACACTGACAACGCGAGCATGACGCGCCGGGAGTTTACCTCGGTGGCCGCCGCGGCGGCGGCCGGGTTTCTCCTGACGGCGTGCGGCCCTCGCCGGCTGCACGACATCCCGCGGGACCGGCTGCGCAAAGCGATCGCGGACTGGGAGCGCGACTACTCCCAGACGTACGGCAAGACCGTGACCGTATCGGATGCGGGGCCGATGCCCGGCGTGCTGTTTGCGTTCGCGTTGGATCTCGCGCGCTGCAACGGAAACCGGCGCTGCGTGGAGGCCTGCGTCGCGGAAAACAACCAATCCCGCGATCCGCAGGTGCAATGGATTCGCGTGCTGTCGATGGACAAGGACAAGGGCATCGATTTCTCCGATGCCGATCCGTACTACGCGCCGGCGGAAGTCCCCGAGCCCGGCCGGTTCTACGTGCCGACCGCCTGTCAGCACTGCCGCAATCCGCCCTGCACGAAGGTCTGTCCGGTCGGGGCCACGTGGACCGAGCCCGACGGCATCGTGGTCATCGACTACGACTGGTGCATCGGCTGCCGGTGCTGCATGGCCGCCTGCCCGTACGGCGCGCGCCATTTCAACTGGGGCGTGCCAAAGATCCCCCCCGGTGAGCTGAATCCCAACATCCACTACCTTGGCAATCGGCCGCGTCCGCGAGGGGTCGTGGAGAAATGCACGTGGTGCATCCAGCGCACCCGCGCGGGCCGCTATCCCGCGTGTCTCGAGATCTGCCCGACCGGGGCCCGCAAATTCGGCAACATGCTCGACCCCGAGAGCGAGATTCGCTACATCCTCGACAACAAGCGGGTGCTGCTGCTTAAAGAGGAACTGAACACGATGCCGAAGTTCTTCTACTTCTACGGAACGTAAGCGCCTGCGCCATGAAAAAAATGAGGATCCCGTGAACACCGCCTGGCGCTTCTCCCGTTTCGTGACCGCCTCCGTCAGGATTGTCCTGCGGGGCCACCCGGCCTACTGGACATGGCTGGCGATCCTCGGTGCGCTGATCGTGTCGGGCGCGCTGGCATACGCCCACCAGGCGACGACCGGTCTCGTGGTGACCGCGATGCGGGATCAGGTGAGCTGGGCCTTCTACATCGGGAACTTCACGTTTCTCGTCGGCGTGGCCGCCGCCGCCGTCGTCCTCGTCATTCCGGCGTACATCTACGACTGGAAGCCCATTCGGGAGATCGTCATCTTCGGCGAGTTGCTGGCCCTGAGCGCCATCATCATGTGTCTGCTCTTCGTGCTGGTGGACGTGGGCCGTCCGGAACGGCTCTGGCACATGATGCCGCTGTTGGGTCACATCAACTTTCCCAGCTCGATCCTGGCGTGGGACGCCGTCGTGCTGAACGTCTATTTCCTCGTGAACCTCGTTGTCGTGACCCACATTCTCTACCGCGCGTTCTACGGCCGGCCCTACAAGAAGCACATCGTCGTCCCGCTGGTGCTCGCCTCGATTCCGATGGCGATCGGCATCCACACCGTGACCGCATTCCTGTACAACGGCATGGCCGCCCGGCCCTACTGGAATTCCTCCATCCTCGCGCCGCAGTTCCTGGCGTCGGCGTTCTCGTCCGGTCCGGCGATCCTGCTCATCGTGCTCCAGTTGCTGCGCCGGTTCACGCGGTTCGAGATCCAGGACCAGGCCATTTGGAAAATCGCCGAACTGATGGCCTACGCGATGTTCCTCAACCTGTTCCTGCACGGCGTCGAAGCCTTCAAGGAGTACTACTCCGACACCGAGCACCTGCGCTATACGCGGTACTGGTTCCAAGGGCTCGGGGCACATCGGACGCTCGTGCCGTTTGCCTGGTCGGCGGTGGCCTTGAACCTGACCGCCTTCCTCCTCTTCATCATGCCGGCCGCGCGGCAGAACCCGATCACCCTCAACATCGGGTGCCTGGCGACGTATGCGGGCTGCTACATTGAAAAGGGCATGGGGCTCATCATCCCCGGCCTGACGCCCGACACGCTGGGAGAGATCTACCAGTACTACCCGTCGATGACGGAGTTGCGTGTGTCCGCCGGGGTGTTCGCCCTGGGATTCCTGGTCTTCACGCTGATGCTCAAGGTCGCCGTGCCCATTTCGCTTGGCGAGTTCCGGGCCGAGCCGGACATGAACGCGGGGGCGCCGCCGCGGCCGTTCCCGCCCGCCACGGCCCGGACGAGCCCGTCGTAGGAGGTCGTCTGTGCGAGTGCTGATCGTGGAAGACGAGCATCGGGTCGCGAGTTACATCTGCCAGGCGCTCATCGAAGAGTCGTTCGCCGTGGACGTGGCCCACGACGGTCTGCGTGCGCTCGAGTTGACGGCTGAACACCAGCATGACGCGATTGTGCTGGACCTGATGCTCCCGGGGCTCGACGGCCTTGCGGTGTGCCGGCGTGTGCGGCAGGCGCATGCGGACACGCCGATCCTCATTCTTTCCGCGCGGGACATGGTCGAGGACCGCGTCCGGGGGCTGGACGCCGGAGCGGACGACTATCTGGTCAAGCCGTTTGCCATCGAGGAGTTGCTGGCACGGCTGCGGGCGCTGCTCCGACGGCAGTCGCGCCACCCGAACCCGGTGTTCACCGTGGGGAGCCTCCGGCTCGATCCGGCGACGCGCGCGGTGTCGTGCGGCAGCCGCCAGATCGTGCTCACGGCCCGTGAGCACGCGCTCCTCGAGTACCTGATGCGCCGCCCCGGCCTCGTCCATACGCGAACGATGATTGCCGAACACGTGTGGGATTTTCCGTTCGACCACGTCAGCAATGTCGTCGACGTCTACATCAAGCACCTCAGGGACAAGATCGACACGAAAGGCCGTCCGAGCTTCATCCAGGCTGTCCGCGGGGTAGGCTATGTTCTCAGCGATCCGGAGTCGCCTGCGTCTTCATAGCGTTCGCGCACGGTTGACCTTCTGGTACCTGCTCACGCTCGGCGCCAGTCTGTTGACCTTCGCCGTCTTCGTCTTCGCCATGCGCGCGAACACGCTGTACCGCGAGATGGACGCCGGCCTGCAAGTGCGCCTCCACGAGCTCTCGACCGATCTGCGATCGCCGCTCTTCGCCTTTGACGTGGGCGGCGAGCTGGCGGCCAGCGAGCTTGCGCGCCGGTCCCCGGTGCTCGTCCGCGAGGTTCCGGGTGCGCTGCTGTTTCGCTCCCCCTCGTTTCCCGACGTCGTGTGGGCGGGTGAGTCCAGCCTCGGGCTCGCCGCGCTCGAGGGCCCTGCGGTCGTCACCGTGACCGACCGCACGGGCGCTCCGGTGCGAGTGGCCACGCTCCGATTCGATCGCCCTGGCGCGCGCACCCTGGCCCTGCAGCTCGCCACGCCGATTCAACCGATCTACGGCACCCTCAGACAGCTCGCGAGCGCCATGCTGCTCGGGATTGGGATCGTGCTGGCCGTGGCCAGTTATGGCTCGGGCATCACGGCGCGGCGGGCGCTGGCGCCGGTGGACGAGATCGTGGCGCGGGCCCGGCATATCCAGGCGGTCAGACTCGGGGAGCGCCTGGACGTACACGCCGGAAGCGCCGAACTGGATCGGCTGGTCGCCACGCTCAACGACATGCTGGATCGCATCGAGGCCGCGATGCGCACGGCCAGGCGGTTCGCGGCGGATGCGTCACATGAGCTGCAGACACCCCTCGCCGCCATGCGCGGCATCGTCGAGGCGAGCCTGCGCCACCCGCAGCGTGGAGGCGACGATCTGCACGCGGCCCAGGACCTGCTGGCCGAGATCGAGCGCTGCTCCACCCTCGTGCGCGATCTGCGTCTGCTGGCGCTCGCCGAGGGTGGGCAGGTGGTCACCGCCGGAGACATGGTCGATTTGAGCACGGTGACCCGCGAGTGTAGTGAAATCGCCCGGGCGATTGCCGAAGAAAAAGAGATCCGTGTGGAGACACGTGTCGATCATCGGCCCGTGATCGTCGGCAGCGCCCTGCACCTCAGGCGCGTGATTCTGAATCTGACGGACAACGCGATCCGATATTCTCCGCTGGGGTCGACGGTCGAGGTGCGTGTCACGATGGGCGAGCAACTGGCGCACGTGTCCGTCCGCGATCACGGCTGCGGGATCGACGCCGGTGACTTGCCGCACATCTTCGAACCGTTCTACCGCGCCGATCCGGCCCGGGCACGTGAGACGGGCGGCACGGGGCTCGGCCTCGCCATTGCCGACCAGATCGCGCGGGCCCACGGTGGCGCCATCTCGGTCTCCAGCCAGCCCGGGATCGGCTCGACCTTCACCCTGAACCTGCCGCTCGCGCCAATCCCCCCTCACGTAGCGACCGCCATCCCCGCCTAGCGACTTCGCACGCGGGACATTAGGCACGACGCGTCGCCGTCCCAGCTCCTGGGCCCGTCACTCGATGAACGTTCTTTCACCGGACTTTCATCAGGGCGTCATTTTCACACCACATAGTGCGGACATCGCCTGCACGGGGCACCACGCCGTGACAGGGCACCGGGCGCACGTCTGGGGAACGGACCTGTGCACGACCGACACGAACGAATAGTCAGCCAAGGCGGGGGACAACCGATGAAGCGCTTGTTTCAACGACGAGGCGTATGGGCGTTTCTGGTGCTGTGCGGCTACTCGTGTGCGCTCGGCGTCAAGGCCGCGCCGGCAGGCGGCCGCGCGCAGGCCCTGCCGGTACCCGCCGGAGGCCAGGCTGCGCCGGCAGCGTATCAGCAGGACGCCGTGGGAACCTGTCTCAGGCAATGCCACAACACCGAACCCGCGACGCTCATCCTGCAGACGCCGCACGGGGTGAAGGCCGATAGCCGCACGCCGTTCGCCCAGCACCAGTGCGAGACGTGCCATGGCGCAAGCCCGGAGCATATCGATGTGTCGAGCAATCCGGTGGCGGTGGTCTACAAGGGCCCGAAAACGTCACCGGTCGCCGAGCGCAACGCCAAATGTCTTTCCTGTCACGAGCTTGGCCTCCGTACGCACTGGACCGGCAGTCAGCATGAGAGCAAGGGCGTGGCCTGCAACGATTGTCACAACATCCACACGACCGAGCAGAAAGTGCTGAGCAAGGCGACCCAGGCCGACGTCTGCTTCACCTGCCACAAGGAGCAGCGCGCCCAGACCCATCGGATCTCGACCCATCCACTGACGGTGACCAGCCTGGCGGGCGCGGCGAAGATGGCGTGTTCCGACTGCCACAACCCGCACGGTTCGACCGGCCCGGCCATGCTCGTCAAGAATTCGGTCAACGAGACCTGCTACACCTGTCATGCGGAGAAGCGGGGTCCGTTCCTCTGGGACCACGCGCCCGTCCGAGACAATTGCACCATCTGCCACACGCCGCACGGCTCGAGCAACGCACCGCTGCTGAAGACGCGCGCGCCGTGGCTGTGCCAGGAGTGTCACAGCGGTGACCATGGCAATCAGGTCAACAGCGGCGCCAATCTGGCGGGCGGCAACGTGACGACGACCAATGGTCTCCAGCAGCCGGGAGCGGCCACTCCGCGTATTCAAGCGAGCGCTCGTGCCTGCCTGAACTGCCATGTGCTGATCCATGGGTCGAATCATCCGGCCGGCGCGAAGTTTCAGCGCTGACCGGATTCAATCAGGGACATCGTCATGAAAACGCATACGAATCGATTTGCCGCCCTGACGACGGTGGCAGCTGTACGCGGCGCGCTCATCGCGATGGCGCTGGCGGCCTGTCCCGGCACGGCCGTTGCGCAAGATCCCGAGCCGCAGACGATGCCGATTAGCACCGTCGATGTCGGCGCCGGCCCCGTCAGTCAGGGTTCTTACAAGGCCGGCGAGTTCAACGGGCTGGCGAAAAAGGGCGGGTTCCTCATCGGGAACCTGGATTTACGCAGCCATGCCGCCTTCGACAGTCCCAGCGCGTTGCGGTGGCGCATCAAGGGGACCGATCTCGGGCTGCAGACGCGCAGCCTGTTCGCCCAGGCCGGCGTGCAGGGCAGGTTCCGGGTCAGGTTCGGCTTCGACGAGTTGTTGAGGAACCGATCCGACAGTTACCAGACGCCCTACAACGGCGCCGGTACCAATGTGCTCACCCTGCCCGGCACGTGGCTCGTTCCGACCGTGGCCGGAAGCGGGGGTACCAACCCGGCCAGTGCCCGAGGCCTCGTCACGTCGATTGGTGTCGCGCCGTTCCTCAGCACGGCCGCGGCCGACATGGGCGCACTGGTCAGTCCTACCGCGGCTCAGATAGCCCTGGTCAACGCGGCCGCGAACGCCGACCTGTCACTCTTCCACAACGTCAACCTCCATACGACGCGCACGGCGTACGACGCGGGCTTCAACTACATCTTCGACTCGCGGTGGACCTTCGACGCGACCTTCCGGCCCGAGCACAAGGACGGGTTGAAGCCGATGGGGACGGTCTCTCGAAACACCGGGGCCGATATTTCAACCGTCATTCCGGATCGGATCGATACCGAGACCAATCAGATCAGTCTGAGCCAGACGTTCAAGGGCAAGAAGAGTTTCGCGCAGGCCGGGTACTACGGCTCGTTCTTCACGAACAACGTCCCGTCCATGTCGTGGCAGAACTGGGCGGCCCCGGCGGGCACGCTCAATGCCAATACCATCAGCAGCACGCCGAGCAACGACTTCAACCAGTTCACGGCGACGGGCGGCTTCAACCTGTCGGCCACCACCAAGCTGGTCGCCACCGGATCGTACGCGCGCAATACGCAGAACGTCGCGTTCATCACGGACGCCAGCACACCGGTAGTGCCGGTGAGTTCGTTGAACGGGCTCGTGGTGAGCACGGCGTTCAACACGAAGTTCACGACCAGGCCGACGAAGAAGTTGAACCTGACCGCCGCGTACAAGTACGACAACCGCGACAACCGTACGCCAGTCCAGATCTACCAATACGCTGACGCCAATGAACCGCTGCCGACGTCGCCCAACGCCAGTTTCCCGGCCGGCCCAAACAATCCGCTCGGCGCCGTGATCGCGCAGAACGCGAACGCCAATCGGCCCTATAGCAAGAAGCTGAATCAATTCGACTTCGATGCTGATTATGCCGTGGCGAAGCGGCAGTGGATCAAGGGGAGCTACGGCTTCGAGAAGGACGACTACACCTGCCACGGCTCCTGGATCAGCTGCGCCGATGCCCCGACGACCAACGAACACACGCTGCGTGCCGAATGGCGAGCGAACATGCGTGAGGATCTGACCGCCAGAGTCAGCTACGCCTATGCCGAGCGCCGGGCGCCGACCTACAACGAGAACGCCTTCCTGGCGCTCGTGCCGTTCGCGAACGTGAGTCCGGCGTCGGCGACCGGGGGCGCGACCGCTCTCTCCTTCATGAACGCGAACGGCTGGAATGGATGGGGGCCCGCGCTCGGCTTCGCGGCCACGACCGGCAATATGAACGTGTTCTTTCCAAACAACAACGCGCTGGCAAAGGCGATATACGCAAACAACAACGTGATCAGCGAGCTGCCGGGGATGCGACGCTACTACGTGGCCGATCGCAACCGCAACAAGGTCCGCACCTTGCTCAACTGGCAGGCGACCGACCCACTGTCGTTCCAGGCCGGCGTGGATGTCAACAAGGACGCCTATCCCACCTCGACCTACGGCTTACAGAACGCCAAGAGCTGGGCCTTGGACCTCGATGGCACGTACGCCCTGACCGACGTCTTGAGCGTCAACGTGTTCTAC
>DAIUEK010000013.1:0-13312 GCA_036845165.1 Vicinamibacterales bacterium
TGGTTGTCGATGCGGCGCGCCTCGTGGCGCTCGGTGGCGATGATGTGCAGCCCGCCCAGCGCGACCACTTCGTCGTGCTCGACGTCGGTCGACGTCTTGTACGCGGCGAAGAGGCGCTCGTACTCCTGCCGCGGGACGCGATAGAAGCTGTCGAGATGGAAGAAGTAGACGAAGTCCGCATCGTCCACGAACTTCTCCTGCCCCTGGGGCAGCCGCTCGACGATCTGATCGGCCAGCGCCTGCTGGCGCGCCATGAACTCGGGGTTGCCGCCGAGCAGGATGTCGGTACCACGGCCGGCCATGTTGGTGGCGATCGTCACGGTGTTCTTCCGGCCCGCCTGCGCGACGATCTCCGCTTCCTGCGCGTGGAACTTGGCGTTGAGGACGACGTGCCTGATGCCGCGCAGCTTGAGCAGCTTCGACAGTCGCTCCGACTTCTCAATCGAGACCGTGCCGACCAGGGCGGGGCGGCCCAGCGTCTGCTTGTCGATGATGTCGGCGACGATCGCGTCGTACTTCTCCTTCTCTGTGCGGTAGACGCTGTCCGGCTCCTCGGCCCGCCTCAGCACGCGGTTGGTCGGGATCACCATGACGTCGAGCTTGTAGATGCTCGCGAATTCCTGGGCCTCGGTGTCCGCCGTGCCCGTCATGCCCGACAGCTTCTTGTACTTGCGGAAGTAGTTCTGGAACGTGACCGTGGCAAGAGTCTGGTTCTCGCGCTCGATCTTCACTTCCGGATGGTTCGTGTTGTGTTCCTTGGCTTCGACCGCCTGGTGCAGGCCGTCGCTCCAGCGGCGTCCGGGCATCAGGCGCCCGGTGAACTCGTCGACGATCACGACGGCGCCGTCCTTCACCATGTATTCCACGTCGAGCTGGAACAACGCATGCGCGCGGAGCGCCTGGTTGATGTGGTGGAGATACTTCATGTTCTGCGGGTCGTACAACCCGTCAGTGCCGGGCTCGAGCCTGTGCGCGAGCATCGTCTCGGCCTTCGCCATCCCGCTCTCGGTTAGGTTGACCGTCTTGTGCTTCTCGTCGACGATGTAGTCGCCGGTCTTCTCGAGCTCCTCCCGATCCTCGGCCTTGACGTCGCCTTGGGTCACCCGCCCCTTCGAGAGCTTCGGGATGATGTGGTCGACCTCGTAATACAGGTCGGTCGATTCCTCGGCGGGGCCGGAGATGATGAGCGGCGTTCGCGCTTCGTCGATCAGGATGGAGTCGACCTCGTCCACGATCGCGAAGTTGTGCCCGCGCTGCACGTACTGCGAGAGATCGAACTTCATGTTGTCGCGGAGGTAGTCGAAGCCGAACTCGTTGTTCGTCCCGTAGGTGATGTCGGCGGCGTAGGCGACCTGCCGCTCGGCGTCGTTCAGGTCGTGCTGGATGACGCCGACGGTCATGCCGAGGAAGCGGTACAGCCGGCCCATCCACTCCGAGTCGCGGCGCGCCAGATAGTCGTTGACGGTGACGACGTGGACCCCCTGGCCGGCGAGCGCATTCAGATACGCCGGCAGGGTGGCGACGAGCGTCTTGCCTTCGCCGGTCTTCATCTCCGCGATCTTCCCGCGGTGCAGGACCATGCCGCCAATCAGCTGCACGTCGAAGTGCCGCATGTTGAGGATGCGGCGGCCGGCTTCGCGTACGACGGCGAACGCTTCGGGGAGCAGGTCGTCGAGCGTCTCGCCTCTGGCAAGGCGCTCGCGGAAGTCCGCCGTTTTCGCGTGGAGCCCCTCGTCGGGGAGCCCCGTGATGGCGGGTTCGAGGGCGTTGATCTCGAGGACGGCCGGGCCCAGCCGCTTGAGCTCGCGCTCGTTCGCCGTGCCGAAAACTTTTGCGAGGGCTTTGTCGATGATCATTCGGAGAGACCCCGCGCAAGGACGTCAGGGTATCCCGTGATTGTACCCCATCTTCCGGCGAAAGCCGGAAGCCCGGGGCTACCTGGCGAGGAGGGTCATCGGGTTCGTCAGCCGCCCATTCATCCAGATTTCGTAGTGGAGATGGGACCCGGTCGAGCGGCCGGTCGACCCGACATAGCCGATCACGTCGCCGCGCTTCACGTGCTGATCAGACATGACGGCAATGCGTGACAGGTGGCCGTACTTGGTGACGATGCCGAAGCCGTGGTCGAGCGTGACCATGTTCCCGTAGGCGCCGTTGGCGCCGGCGCTGCTGACGGTCGCCTCGCCGGTGGCCAGGACCGGCTGGCCGTAGTCGGCGGAGATGTCGAGCCCGGGATGGAAGCCCGCGTCGTTCGTGAAGGGATCCGTGCGCGTGCCGTAGGACGAGGTGAGCCAGCCCGCGACCGGCCAGACCGACGGCGTCGCGGCCGCGAGCGCGTGACGGCGCTCGACGCTGTCCCGCACCGAATCGAGGCGGCTGCCGATCACGCCAAGCAGGTCGCTGAGCACACCCAGCGCCGCGTCCGTGGAGGCCATCCCGCTCAGCATCGGCGAGAAGGCGGCACGCCCGGCGGCGAACGTGGCCGACCCGCCCATGGCGCGCGACTTCACGATCGCCGGCAGCTTGTCCATCGCGCGGCTCGCGGTCGGGTCCACCGCGGCGCGCTCCCCGAGCTGATCGACGGCGGTCTGCAGGGCGGAGATCTGTCCCGCCAGCTGACCGGTCGCTTCGCGGTAACTGGAGTTTTCGACCTGCAGCCCTGCGTTCGTGGTCTGCAAATCGGAGATGGAGGCCGAGGCACTCCACCGCGCGCCGAGGCCCATCAGCACCGGCAGGGCAAAGAGGCCCAGGCCGGCGGCCAGGGTCGGCCACAGGGAAACCGTCAGGCGGCGAACGGCGCCCGTCTGGCGGTCGGCGATGACAAAGGTGTATCGGCGCGCCTGCATGGAAACCCGGAAATCGTCGGTGGAACCCCGGAACAGTAGCACACCCTTGGGGTTACCGGCCAGCAAAAAGGGGTTGGACCGCACGGTTCACAGGTCACGGTTCGGGTTCGCAGCTGGTGCGCGTCGCAAGAATCGCGTACCTGGCGGGTGTGAGACGACGAAGGCTTTGCGTGATTGGGCACGGTACGAGAGAGCGCCAGTCGTTTTTCCTGTGAAATTCGTGGGGCGCTGGGTGAGCGCTCGCTTGCAGTGCAGCGCGGGATGCTGGCATGCCTGCGGTCCGCGGCGGTTTTCGGCATTGAAGCCTCCCCGGTCACGATCGAGGTCGACGTCTCGTTCGGCCTGCCGGCTTTCACGATGGTGGGACTGCCGGATCCCAGCGTCCGCGAGAGCCGCGACCGCATCCGCAGCGCCATTCGCAATTCCGGGTACGAGTTTCCTCCGCATCGCATTACCGTCAATCTCGCGCCCGCGGACGTGCGCAAGGCGGGGTCGTCATTCGACCTGCCGATCGCGCTTGGCGTGCTCGCCGCGTCCGGCGTGGTCGCGCGGCGCGACGTGGACGAGGTCCTCATCCTGGGCGAGCTGTCGCTGGACGGGGGGATCCAGGCGGTGCGCGGCGTCCTGCCGATTGCGGCCGCCGCGCGGCGACGGCAGTTTCGCGGCCTGCTGCTTCCCGCGGCCAACGGCCGCGAAGCGGCCGTCGTCGAGGGACTCGACTTCTATCCGGTCCGGTCGCTCACCGAAGCCGTGCGCGCCCTCAACGATCCGCATCCCGTCGCGCTGTCGCCCGAGCTCGAGGGCGAGACGACCGAGATGGTCCACGGGGACTTCTCCGACGTCCGCGGGCAGCAGCTCGCTCGCCGCGCCCTCGAGATTGCCGCGGCCGGCGGCCACAACGTCCTCCTGGCGGGGCCGCCGGGATCCGGCAAGACGATGATGGCGAAGCGGACGGCGGGGATCCTGCCGCCGCTCAATTTCGAGGAAGCGCTGGAGGTGACGGCCATCCACTCCGTGTCGGGCCTGCTTGCGCCGGGCGCCGGGCTCGTGCGCGCGCGTCCCTTCCGCGCGCCGCATCACACCGTGTCGGACGTCGCGCTCGCCGGCGGCGGATCGATCCCGCGCCCAGGGGAGATCAGCCTCGCGCATCACGGCGTGCTGTTCCTGGACGAGATGCCGGAGTTCAGCCGTCATGCGCTCGAGGTCCTCCGCCAGCCCCTCGAGGATGGCGTCGTCCGCATCGCGCGTGCCCAGCGGACCGCCGTCTTCCCGGCGCGGTTCGTCCTGATCGGCGCGATGAACCCCTGCCCGTGCGGTTTTCTCGGCGACCCGCGACGTCCGTGCCGGTGCACGCCCCTGCAGGTGGACCGCTATGCGTCCCGCCTGTCCGGTCCCCTCAGGGATCGCATCGATCTGACGGTGACCGTCTCGGCGCTTCCGCCCCTGGAGTTGACGTCCTGGGAAGGCGGCGAGTCCACCGCCTCGATCCGCGCCCGCGTCGTGCCCGCCCGCGCGCGCCAGCAGCGACGGGCCGCGCTCACCAACGCTCCGACGAACGCCAGCCTCGCTCCGCGCGCGCTCCGCAAGGTGTGCGCGCTGGACCACAAGAGCGAACGGCTGCTCCGGGACGCCTCCGAGCGCCTGGCACTCACCGCGCGTGCTTTCGATCGCGTGCTCAGAGTCGCGCGGACGATCGCGGATATCGGCGATTCGGATCGCGTGACCTTCGATCACGTCGCCGAGGCGCTGCAGTACAGGGGTTAGTCACTGCTTGTCACGTACGATCTCGCGCAGAGGGCGCCGACAAGCGGAGGGCGCAACTCTTCTTGACCTGATTGAGTATGTGCTCTCGGCTTGTCCGCGCCCTCTGCGCGAGATCGTGACGAGCGCTACGGCCCTGATTATCTGGCGCGGGAGGCGAGGATCTTCAGCTTCGATCCCGGCGTGATGCGGTTGCTGGAGAGGCGGTTCCAGGTCTTGATCTTCGCCACCGTCGTGTCGAAGAGCTGCGCGATGGAGAAGAGCGTGTCACCGGGCTTCACCTTGTAGGTGACGTGCGCCACCTGCGCGGGCGCGGTCACCTTCGGCGACTCGGCGGTTCCCCCGATGGCGCGCGAGGCGACGGCGGTCGGCGCGGCGCGCTCAGCGCGCGAGGCGAGCAGCGTCGCCGGCGCCCGCGGGATGATGAGGTCCTGGCCCGAGCGCAGGCGCGACTTCACGGTGAGATTGTTCGCCTCGGCGACGTCGGCGCGCGACACGCCGAATCGACGGGCGACGGTCAGCAGCGTCTCTCCCCTCTTCGCGGTGTACCAGTTGAACGCGCTGAAATCGGCGGGGGAGGCCTCGGACAGTTTCGCGCTGAGGCGCTCGGCGGTGCCCTTCGGCACCTTCAACTCGTACTGCGGATACTTGACCGGCGTCGTCCAGCGCCGCAGCTCGGGGTTGAGCGCCTGGACCTCGTCGACCGTCGTGCCGGCCCACTCCGCGACGCGTCGCAGGTCGATCGCCTGCGGCATCGCGACTTTCTCGTAGCCAATCGGCTCGGCCGTGACCGCTTCGAATCCGTACTGCGCCGGGTTCCGCCCGATGATCATCGCGGCCATGATGAGCGGCACGTACTCGCGCGTCTCGCGCGGCAGGTACTTCGAGGTGGCCGAGAGCTTCCAGAAGTCGTCGATCCCCGACCGTTTGATGGCACGGGACACGCGGCCGGGGCCGCCGTTGTACGCGGCCAGCACCATGTTCCAGTCGCCGTTGAACATCCTGCTCAACGCCTTGAGGTACTTCGCGGCGGCGACCGTGGCCTTTTCCGGATCGGACCGCTCGTCGATGAACCAGTCGGTCTTGAGGCCGTGCTCCTTCGCCGTCGGCTTCATGAACTGCCACGGCCCCTTCGCGCTCGCCTTCGACAACGCGTTCGTCTTGAACGAGCTTTCGATGATGGGGATGTACGCGAGGTCGAGCGGCAGCCCCTCCGCGCGGAAGACGCTCTGGATCATCGGCATGTAGCGCGCGCCGCGGGCCAGGCTCTCCTGGATGTAGTCGCGCAGCCGCCCCTGGAACACTTCCACGTAGGAGAAGACCTTGGCCTGCTCCGGGATCGGAATGTCGTGCGCGTTCTGCTCGAGATCCGCTTTCACGACCGCCGTGGTGGCGGCGTCGGCGACCGGCGCGGGAAACGTCGTCGCGTTCTTCAGCAGCTCGTCGATCGGCGCCGCTTCGTATGTCTTCTCCTTGAAGCCGTCCCCCTGGGCGAGCGCCGTGACCTCGTACGCGTTGACGCGGTCGATCAGGCGATCGAAATGCTCGCGCAGCCGCGCGTCGGTGCGCGCGCCGTACGGGGACTCGAGCAGGACCTGGACGGCCTGGTCGAATTCCTGGCGCGCCTTGTCCAGGTGACCGGCCTTGAGTTCCCGCTCGCCGGTCTCGAAATGCTGTTGCGACGTCGTGATCAGGGACGCCACGGGGTCGACGAAGACCTTCGGGGGAGCGGGCTGTGACGTCACGGCGACGACCGGTGCGGGCGGCGGCGCGGCTGGGGCCTGCGGCTTCGGGTTGGCGCCACAGGCCGCCACCACCGCGCAGAGTCCAACCGCTAGCGTCCTTCGCATCATGCTTGGCGCTCCTCCAGTTCAGCCGGCATACGCGACGACCTTGCCGTCATGCGAGCCGCTTGCCCTGATGAGGTCTCTGTCGAAAACCATTGCCCCGCCAGGAGCGGAGCGCTTCACGTGCTGGGAGGTTGAGCATAGCAATCTCAGCCGCCAAGGTCAACCGTCAACCCGGCAGGCTCAACAATAAAAGTGCCAAGTGCCAAGTGCGGAAGCGAGTTAGCGCGGCCACGCCGCCTGTACGAAGAGCCGATGCTGCTCGCCGAGGTCCCGCGCCGCGGGGGTGACGATCGACCGCTCGCCGATCACAATTTTGCGGTTCTGCTTCAGAGCCTGACGGACGTCATCTTCACACACAAAGTCGGCCGGTTTCTCGGCGGCGGCACCTTGTTGAGGTGCTGAGGGTGCTGAAGGTCCTGACGGTGCCAAAGGTGCGGGTGCTGCAGGTGCTGAGGGTGCTGCCTGGCGGTACCCGCGCGAGGTCAGGAACTCGTCAATCCGGCGCGCCAGGACGTCGGCCGCAATACCACCCGGTGCCGGCGGCGGCGCCGGCGGGCGCGGCAGCGTCGAAGACGCAGAGGCTTGCGCGGCCTGGACCGCCTTGGGCACCGAAGCCCTGGCGGAGGCTGCGGGCGTGATCTCGTACGCGATCCGCTTGATGTTGAGCAGGTGCCGCGGCGTGATGTTGTCGGACGTGATGTTGCCTCCCCAGCCGCCGCAGCCGAGCGTCATCGCCGGGTCCAACCCGGTCGTCAGGCCGATCGACCCATGCGTCGTCGGCGAGTTGACGACGATGCGGCCGGCCGGTTTCTTCAAGCCGAACTCGAGGATGATCTGGTCGTTCCGCGAGTGGATCGACATGGTGTGTCCCATGCCGCCATAGCGGAGAATTTCCTTGCAGCGCTCGCAGCCCTCCTTCCAGTCCGCGACCACGTAGAACGACAGGACGGGGCAGAGCTTTTCGATCGACAGCGGGTAATCGCGGCCGACCCCTTTCAACTCCGCGATCAGCACGCGCGTGTCCGCCGGGACGCTGATGCCGGCCTGCTGCGCGATGGTGGTGGCGGGACGGCCGACGAGCGCGGGGTTGGGCAGGCGCTCGGGGCCGAGCAGGACCTTCGCGACGGCGTCCATCTCGGCCGTCGACATGAAATACCCGCCGTTCTTCACGAACTCGCGCCTGACCTCTTCGACTACGGGCCCGTCGACCACCACGGAATTCTCGGACGAGCAGAGCACGCCGTTGTCGAACGTCTTGCCGGTCACGACGTCGCGGACCGCCTTGGGCACGTCCGCCGTGCGCTCGATGAACGCCGGGGCGTTGCCGGGGCCGACGCCATACGCGGGTTTCCCCGCGCTGTACGCGGCGCGGACCAGCCCCATGCCGCCCGTCGCGAGGATCACCGAAACCTCGCGCGCCTTCATCAGCTCCTGCGTGCCCTCGAGCGTCACGGTCGCCATGCAGTTGATCGCGCCCTCGGGGGCGCCGGCCTTGCGCGCCGCCTCGTTCATGATCTCCGCCACGCGCGTGATGCAGCGGACGGCGGAGGGGTGCGGGCTGATGACGATGGGGCAGCGCGCTTTGATGGAAATCAGGATCTTGTAGATGGCCGTCGACGTCGGGTTCGTCGTGGGCACGATCGCGCACACGACGCCGAAGGGCTCCGCGATCTCGATGACCTTGCGGTCTTCGAGCCGGCGGATCACGCCCACCGTCTTCATGGGGCGGATGAACCTGTAGACTTTTTCAGACGCGAAAAGGTTTTTCTGGATCTTGTCGGCGACGACCCCGTAGCCGGTCTCTTCATGGGCGAGGCGAGCGAGCGCCTCCGCCTGCGGCGTGACCGCCGCGGCCATCGCATCGACGAGGCTGTCGATCTGGTCCTGCGAAAATTCCGCGAGGATGGGAGCGGCGGCTTTTGCGCGTCGCGCGAGCGACCGCGCCTCGGCGATGGAGGCGAGATCGCGGTCGGTCTGGGCCACTAGGCCCCCTTGCCGTCCTTCGGAGCTTTCGGAAGAACCTTCTCGACTTCCGCGTGCGGACGCGGAATGACGTGCACCGAGATCAACTCGCCGACACGCCGCGCGGCCGCGGCGCCGGCGTCCGTCGCGGCCTTCACCGCGCCGACGTCGCCGCGCACGAGCACCGTGACGTAGCCCGCCCCGATGTACTCCTTGCCGATCAGAATGACGTTGGCGGCCTTCACCATCGCGTCAGCCGCTTCGATGGCGCCAATGAAGCCCCGCGTCTCCACCATACCTAGTGCATCCACGCGCAAACGCTAACATATTGCTGTACCTGCTACAACTGCGGTACTATCCCGCACGATCTCGCATGCGAAACACAACCAGCCTTGCCCTCTCCGTTCTGATGACCTGCGCCGGGCTCCTGGCCGGCTGCGGTGGCAAACAGGACACCGAACCGGCCGTCGCGACCCCGTCGGTCTCGTTCAATAAGGCTCGGGTCCCGATCGGCAGCGCCGTCACCCTGACCTATAAGTTCATCGTCGCCCCCGGCGCCTCGTTCGGCAAGGATTACTGGGTGTTTGTGCACATCCTGGACCCCGAGGGCGAGCAGATGTGGACCGACGACCACCTGCCGCCCACCCCGACCAGCAAGTGGAAGGCGGGGGAAACCATCGAATACAAGCGGACGATCTTCGTGCCGAACTACCCGTACATCGGGGAAGCGGTGGTCCGGCTGGGCATGTACGACCCGCCGTCCGGGAAGCGGCTGGTGCTGACCGCGCCGGAAGCCTCGCGGCGCGAGTACATCGTCACCAAATTCCAGATCCTCGCCTCGGCCGAGAACATCTTTCTCTTCTATAAGGACGGCTGGCACCCGGCAGAGGTGGACGCGAAAAACCCGCAGAACGAGTGGCAGTGGACCAAGAAGGCGGGGACCATCTCGTTCCGTAACCCCAGGAAGGACTCGACCCTGTATCTCCTGTGCGACGCCCGGGTCGACCTTTTCAATCCGCCGCAGCAGGTCACCCTGCGCATCGGGGACCAGGTCGTCAGCCAGTTCACCGCGGACACCAAGACCCCGACGCTCAGGACCTTCCCGCTGACCGCGGCGCAGCTCGGGACCTCAGACACCGTGGACCTGGTCATCGACGTGGATCGGGCGTTCAAGCCAGGAGGGACAGATCCCCGGGAGCTGGGAATACGGGTGTTCCACGCCTACGTGGAGCCCAAATAGGCTTTTGGCCTTGGGCCTTGGGCCCAAAGCCTGGTTCCTACCTCGACTGTATTAATTCTGGACACTCCCGCCAACCAAGTGGTAGCATCGCTCGTCCCAATGAAAGTGTTCAAACCGGTTCGGCTGGCTATTGCCACGTGTGTACTTCTCGCCGGAGGCTCGGCCGTGGCCTCGGCGGAGATCGTTTTCCTCGCATCCGGGGGCACACTCTCGGTCAAGGAACACAAGAATGACGGGGATTCCGTCGTTCTGACCCTCCGGTCCGGCGGTGACGTCACATGCGACAAGGCCCTGATCGCGAAGATCGTCCCCGACGAGGTGCCGCATCCCGATCCGGCTCCCCCCGTGGTGGCGACCGAGGAGCCGTCCCCGGCCCAGCCGGTGGCCGAGCGCGGATCGCTTCTCCGCGATACCGCCTACGCCGGACTCATTACTGCCGCCGCCGAAGCCCACGGCGTGGATCCGCTCCTGGTGCAGGCCCTCATCCAAGTCGAATCGAACTATAAGCCGCGCGCACGCTCGTCGAAGGGGGCCATGGGGCTGATGCAGCTGATGCCCTCGACCGCCAGGGAATACAGGGTCCGGAACGCTTACGACCCCAAGGCGAACATCGACGCCGGGGTCCAGAAGCTGAAGAGCCTTATCGACAAGTGGGGCGTGGTCGATCTCGCGCTGGCGGCCTACAACGCCGGCGAGGGTGCCGTGGCCAGGTTCAACGGAATCCCCCCATACCGCGAGACCCAGAACTACGTCGCCCGGATTCTGTCGATCGCCGGGCTCCAGTAGGCTTTAGGCTTTAGGAGGCTTTGGCCTCCGGCTTTTCTTTCCTAAAGCCCAAGGCCAAAAGCCTAAAGCCTTACCAAGGCCCAAGGCCAAAAGCCTAAAGCCCAAATCCCTCCAACCCCGTCTAATCCAATTAGTTGTGTAGAATTGAGCGGAACTGCGTCCTCAGTATGCGCCTGCGGCTGCAAGCGAGCGCCGTCCGCCTTCGCGTGTAAGCCACGCTTCGGCGGGACAAGGAGGAGCGCTCGCCTCGCCGAAGCTGGCTTTGGCACCGCAGCGAAGGCGGGAGGTGGGAAGGCAAGAGGGGCCCCACCGAGCGAAGTAAAAAATGGAATATCGTTGCAGGCTCGGGACACCGGGCGGGGACATCATCGAAGGCGTGTACGTCGCCGAAAGCGAGGCTCGGCTCCGGCGGGAGTTCGAGGAAAAGGGACTGTACGTCCTCGCGATCCAGCAGGCGGGCCGCCGCGCGTTGGCGGGGCTGCAACTGCCGGCGATGCCGCGCCGCCGCCGCGTGCCCAGCCGCGAGTTTCTCGTCTTCAACCAGGAGCTCGCCACCCTGCTGAAAGCCGGCATGCCGCTGGTGCAGTCCCTGGACATCCTGCGCCGCCGTATCACCAATCCTGTTTTCAAGGTCGTGCTCGACGATGTGTACGATCGCGTGCGCGCGGGGAGCGCGCTGTCGGAAGCGTTCGAGGTGCACGGAGCGCTCTTTCCCGGGGTGTACACCGCGTCGCTGCTCGCGGGGGAGAAGTCCGGCAACCTCGAGCAGGTGCTGCGGCGCTACGTCAGCTACGTGAAGGTCGTCTCGACCGTGCGGCGGAGGACGGTCTCCGCGCTCGTCTATCCGGCGATCCTCGTGGCGCTGTCGCTCATCGTCGTGACCGTCATCGTCGTGAAGGTCGTCCCGGAGTTCGGGTCCTTCTATAACCAGTTCGGCAAGGAGCTGCCGCTCTCGACGCGCGTCATCGTCGGCGTGTCGACGTTCGTCACGACGTACTTCATCCTGATCGTTGGGGGGATGGCCGGCGCCGCGGTGAGCGTGTGGTGGTGGCTCAAGCAGCCCGGCCAGCGGCGCCGGTTGGATCGTCTCATCCTGCGGGTGCCGGCGATCGGGCCGCTCGCGCAGAAGTTCTCGACGTCGCAGGGAGCCCGCACGCTGGCGACGCTCCTGGGCGGCGGCATCCCGCTCGTGAACGCGCTGGAGGTGGCGGCGCGCTCGCTGGGGAACCAGCACATGGCGGGGCAGCTGGTGATGGCGGCCCAGCAGGTGCGCGAAGGGCGATCGCTCGCGGCGACGCTCCAGGAAAGCGGATCGTTTCCGGACGTGGCGATCAAGATGGTCGAAGTCGGCGAGTCCACGGGCGCGCTGCAGGAGATGCTGAACAGCCTGGCGGATTTCTACGACGAGGAGATCGACACGAATCTCGGCCGGTTCGTCACGGTCATCGAGCCCGTGCTGCTCGTCATCATGGGCATCGTGATTGCCGGACTGCTGCTGTCGCTGTATCTCCCGCTCTTCAATCTGTCGTCGGCCCTGAGCAGTTACCGAAACGCAGCCCTGAGCCAGTTACCGAACGAGGTCACGAGCAGCGAATGGACGAAAAGGTTTCCAGCGCGACCGCCGAGCACCCGGAGCTCTACGTCGACGGCGGCGCGCCCCAGAAGAGCGCGGCGGAACAGGCGGCGGAGCTCGCGGAGGCGCAGCGCCTGGCCGAGCGGTACCGGCTGCCGTTCCTGGACCTCGCGCACTTCAACATCGACCACGATCTGTTCCGGACGATCCCCGCGGAACTGATGCTCCGCTACGGGTTCGTGCCGTATCGCCGCGACGGCGATGCGCTGGTCATCGTCGTCAGCGATCCCAGGGACCTGCCGATGATCGACGAGCTCGGGATGATCCTGGGCATGCAGGTCAAGGTCATGGTGGCGCCGCCCTCCGCCATCCAGGCGATCCTGAAGAAGAGCGAGAGCTCCACGCGCGTCCTCGAGGACGCGACGGAAAGCTTCCAGCTGCAGATTCTCCACGAGGACGAGCGGGGGGACGAGCAGCTCACGGTCGAGAAGATGACGACCGACACGAGCCCGGTCATCCGGCTCGTGGACACGACGATCTACACCGCGATCCAGCGCCGCGCGAGCGACATCCACATCGAGACGCAGGACGATGCGGTGTATGTGAAGTACCGGATTGACGGCGTGCTGCAGTCGGCGATGCGCCCGATCGACAAGCGCTTCCACAGCACGATCATCTCGCGCGTCAAGGTCATGGCGGAGCTCGACATCGCCGAGAAGCGCATCCCGCAGGACGGCCGCTTCAAGCTCCGGCTGCCGGGCAAGACCATCGACTTTCGCGTCTCGATCATGCCGAGCGTCCACGGCGAGGACGCGGTCATTCGTATTCTCGACAAGGAGTCGATCAGCGAGCAGTTCCACGAGCTGCGCCTCGACATCCTCGGCTTCCCCGACGCGGAGCTGAAGCGCTTCCGGAAGTACATCGCCGAGCCGTACGGGATGGTGCTCGTGACCGGCCCCACGGGGTCCGGCAAGACGACGACGCTGTACGCGGCGCTGTCGGAGATCAAGACGATCGAAGACAAGATCATCACGATCGAGGATCCCGTCGAGTACCAGTTGAAGGGCATTACTCAAATACCAATAAATGAAAAGAAGGGGCTGACCTTCGCGCGCGGCCTGCGCTCGATCCTGCGCCACGACCCCGACAAGATCATGGTCGGGGAAATCCGCGACAACGAGACAGCGCAGATCGCGATCAACTCGGCGCTGACGGGGCACCTGGTGTTCACGACCGTCCACGCCAACAACGTCGTGGACGTCCTCGGGCGCTTCCTGAACATGGGCGTCGAGGC
>DAIUEK010000014.1:0-13268 GCA_036845165.1 Vicinamibacterales bacterium
CGCACGGCGACAACGCGCGGGAGATCGAGATGATGGTCAACTACGGCATGCCCGCGACCGACGCGCTGAAGAGCGCGACGTCCGTGGCGGCACGCGTGCTGCACATGGAAAACCGGATCGGATCGGTCAAGGAAGGCCTGCTCGCGGACCTGGTCGCCGTCGACGGCGATCCGACGCGCGATATCTCGGCGGTGCGTCGCGTGCGCTTCGTGATGAAGGGTGGAGTGGTCGTGCGAGGCGACCAGCCGCGCTAGTCCTTCCGCCTTCAGGCGAAAGGCCAGCGGCTGCTTGTCAACGATTTCTCGCGGAGAGCGCTGAGAAGCCGAGAGCGCGAATCTCTTTCGGAAACGATGATTGGCGCCCTCTGCCTGTCCGCGCCCTCCGCGAGAGATCCTCGCAGGGTTACGAAGGGCGCCGATAGACGATCTTGCCGTCGAAGATCGTCATCACGACGTCCGCGCCGGCCAGCTTCGCGGGGCCCGCGAAGACGTCGGTCGAGAGGATCACGATATCGGCGAGCATGTCCGCCTTGATCGTGCCCTTTCGGTGCTCGTCGAACGAGGCCCACGCCGCGCCGGACGTCCACGCGTTGATCGCCGACTTCAGGGTCAGTTGCTCGGGTGCGTGCATCTCCGGGCGCGTGACCGCCGCGCGCAGCCCCGCCAGCGGATCGAGCGGGAGCCTCGGCCAGTCGCTGCCGAACGCGAGATGCGTCCCTGCGGCGCTCAGGCTCCGCGCCGCCCACCCCAACGCCACCCGGTCAGGCCCCAGGCTCTTCGACCAGTTCAGCAGGCCACCGCCGGTCGCGTGCAGCGGCTGCATCGAGGCGGTGACGCCCAGGGCGCCGAATCGAGGCACCTCTTCGGGATCGATCACCGTCACGCTCTCGATCCGATGCCGCGGCGGCTTCGCCCCCTGGGCGCTCTTCGCCACGGCGCCGTAGGCGTCGAGCGCGAGACGCACGGCGCGATCGCCCGAGGCGTCCACGGCCACCTGCCAGCCGCGGGCGTCGAGGGTCGCGACCAGGTTCGAGAGATCCGCCGCCGACATCTTCATCACGCCGTCGGCGCTGCCGCGCGGCGCGTAAGGCGCGAGCATGGCCGCCGTCTGCGACTCGACGGATCCGTCGAGCGCAATGGACGCGATGCCGGTCTTGAGGAGCGGATCGTCCGGATATCGCTTCGCGATCGCGTCGAGGTCGTCCGGCGTCGTCCGCTCCGCGGGAACGGCCGCGTAGACACGCAGCGCCAGCGTGCCCGCCTCCCGCGCCGCATCGTACAGGTCCAGATCGCCCGCGGCCGCGCCGAGATCCTGAACGCTCGTAATCCCGTGCTGCTGCGCGTCACGGATCGCGACCTGCAGCGCCTTCGCGCGCTCCTCGCGCGTCGGCTTCGGCAGTGCGCGATCGGCGAGCGCCATGGCCGCATCCTTCAGCAGCCCCGTCGCCTCACCGCGCCGGTCGCGGACGATGACGCCGTGTTTCGGGTTGGGCGTGCGCCTGGTGATGCGCGCCGCCTCGAGCGCCTTTGTATTCAGCCACAGCGCATGGCCGTCCTGCGAGAGCAGCTGGATGGGACGGTCGCTGACGGCCGTGTCGAGCTGCGCGCGCGTCGGCAGATCCGGGAATGCGTCGTAGGACCAGCCCGTGCCCGTGATCCAGCCCGCGTCCGGATGCGCGTCAGCCCAGCTCCCGATGCGCTGCTGGATGTCTTCGAGCGTGGTGGCGCCGACGAGCGCCACACCGTCGCGCGCGAGGCCACCCGCGATGAGCGAGACGTGCGCGTCGTCGAACCCGGGAAGGACGGCGGCGCCCTTTGCGTCGATGACCGTCGTCTGCGGGCGGCGATAGCGCATGATCTCGCGCTCGCCGCCGACTTTGAGGATCTTGTTGCCGCGGATGGCGACGGCGTCCGCGATCGAGCCGAGATCGTCGGCGACGTAGACCCTGGCGTTGTGGATGATGAGATCGACGGGGCCGCTATCGTCCGCGCGGTGCGCCCCCACGATCAACCCGGCGATCAGGGTCCCCGCCACGATCGCGACGACGAGGAAGGTGGCAAGGCGCGCGGCCATGGGAGTCCGGGCATTCTAGCACCACTCGGCATGGTAGAGTCGCAGCCCGGAATGGCTGCTGGGCGCGCGGTGGAAACGGTCGCGGAATCCGACGAAGGGCTCGTCCGCACGCTGGGGCTCGGGTCCGCGATCCTCTTCGTCCTGGGCAGCGTCATTGGCTCCGGTATCTTCCTGACCACCGGCGTGATGGCGGCGTCGCTGCCGTCGCCGACGCTCATCCTCGTGGCCTGGCTCACCGGCGGGGTCGTCGCGCTCAGCGGCGGACTGACCTACGCCGAGATGGGCTCGATGTATCCGAAGTCGGGCGGGGTGTACGTCTACCTCCGCGAGGCGTTCGGTCCCCTGATTGCCTTCCTTTATGGTTGGGCGGCGCTGCTGGTGTTCTTCAGCGGCGGCATCGCCGCGGTCGCCGTCGGCTTCGCGGACTACGTCAGCTATTTCGTGCCGGCGCTGTCGCCGGCGCGCGTCCTCTGGTCGGTTGGCACGCCGCTCGGCGCCTGGACGGTGTCGGCGGCGCAGATCGTCGCGGTGACGTCCATCTTCGCGCTCGGCTGGGTGAACTACGTCGGCGTCCGCAGCGGCAACCGCGTCAACGTCGTCCTTACCATCGCCAAGGTGGCGGGGCTCGCGGCGCTGCCGATTCTTGCGCTCGTGGCCTCGCACAACAGTCCCGCGTGGGTGCCGGTGGTGGCCGGCGTACCTCGACCGCTCGCCGCGTTCGGCGTCGCGATGATTGCCGTCCTCTGGACCAACGACGCCTGGTACTGCGTCACGTGGATCGCGGGGGAGATGCGCCAGCCGCAGCGGGATCTTCCGCGCGCGCTCCTCATCGGCATCTCACTGCTCACGCTGATCTACGTCGTCGTGAACCTGGCGTATCTCTACACCCTGCCGATGTCGGAGCTGAAAGGGGTGAGCCGGGTCGCCGAGCGCGCGGCGACGGAGCTCGTGGGAGTGAACGGCGCCCGCTTCGTGGCGTTCACAGTCGTGATCTCGACCTTCGGCTGCAATGCGGCGGCGATCCTGGCCGGCGCGCGATTACTCTTCGCGATGGCGCGGGATGGCGTCTTCCTCCCGGCGGCGGCGCGCGTCCACGAACGATACCGGACGCCGCACGTCGCGATCGTGGCGCTGGCGGTGTGGTCGTCGGTGCTCGCGCTGTCGGGCACGTACGAGCAGTTGTTCACCTACGTGATGTTCTCGTCGATCCTGCTGCACATGATCGGCGCGGTCGGGCTGTTCCGGCTGCGGCGGCTGCGCCCCGGTCACCCGCGGCCGTACCGCGTCTGGGGCTACCCGTTCATCCCGGCGTTGTTCATTCTGGCGTCCGGCGCGTTCGTGCTCAACACGCTGATCGAACGGCCTCTGGAGTCCTTTGCGGGCCTGGGTTTGCTGGCCCTCGGGCTGCCGGTGTATTGGTATACGAAGCGGACTTCCGTGAAGGCGTTGCACACACCATGAAGATAGCGATTCTCGGATCGGGCGCGGTCGGCGGCTACTATGGCGCGCGGCTGGCCCACGCCGGTCACGACGTGACGTTTGTCGCGCGCGGCGCGCACCTCGAGGCCATCCGCGCGCGCGGCCTTCAGATCAAGAGCCCGGCGCTCGGCGACTTCATCGCCCGCGGACGCGCCGAGGAAGACACGTCGAAGGTCGGTCCTGTCGACCTCGTCCTCTTCGCGGTCAAGACCTACGACAATCCGACGGCGCTGCCGATGTTGCGCCCCATGCTCGGCGACGCCACTGTCGTCCTGTCGGTCCAGAACGGCGTGGACAGCCCGGGCGAAGTCGCCGCGGTGGCCGGGGAAGGGCGCACGCTCGGCGGCACGACCTATATCGCGACCGCGCTCGAGGCCCCGGGGCTCATCGTGCAGACCGGCGCGCACCGGCGGATCGTGTTTGGCGAAGCCTTCGGCCCGCTCCCGCGCCTCAGCGATCGCGTCAGGCAGATCCACGAGGCGTTTGCCGGCGCCGACATCCAGTCGGACGCCGTCGGCGACGGACGCGTGCCGATCTGGGAGAAGTTCGTGTTCCTCGCGGCGCTCGCCGGATTCACCGGCGCGGCGCGCCTGCCGATCGGCCCCGTCTGGACCGACCCGTTCATCAAGGCGCAGTTCATGGCCGGCTGCCGCGAGGTCGAAGCCGTCGCCAGGGCCGAAGGGGTCCCCGTCGCCGCCGACGTCGTCGATCGCATCGTCCCCTACATCGACGTGATCCCCGGGTCGATGCGATCGTCGCTCCTCATCGATCTCCAGCAGGGCAAGCGAATCGAAGTCGAAGCTCTGCAGGGATCCGTGGTGCGTCGCGCCGCTGCGCTTGGAGTACCGACGCCGATCATGTCGACCCTCTACTCCGTGCTCAAGCTCCACGCACAGGGCGCGCCCAAGCTCGAGCGCAAGGGTCCCTGATCGGCGTTAGACTGATTTCATGAAGAAGCTACTTATCGTCTTTCTCGGATTGACCGTGACACTCGGCGCGCAGGGCAAAGAAGAAGATCGGCTCCGCTCGTGCGCGACGGTCGTGAAGGAAGTCCTCAACGTCCCCGACGACATTCCGAAGGACCTGCTCGACAAGGCGGAGTGCGTGATCGTGTTTCCGGGCGTCAAGAAGGTCGCGATGGGGGTCGGCGGCAGCTACGGCCGCGGCGCGATGACCTGCCGCACGGGCGAGGACTTCACGGGACCGTGGAGCGCGCCGACGCTGATGGCGCTCGAGGGCGGGAGCATCGGGTTCCAGCTGGGCGCGGAGTCGAGCGACTTCCTGCTGCTCGTGATGAACGATCGCGGGGCCAGGTCGCTGCTCGGAAACAAGGTCAAGATCGGCGGGGACGCATCGGCTGCCGCGGGACCGAAGGGACGCACCGTGGGCGCGTCCACGGACGCCGTGATGCAGGCGGAGATGCTGACCTACTCGCGGTCGCGCGGGCTGTTCGCGGGCGTGTCGCTCGAGGGGTCCACGCTCAGGCCGGACAACGACGCGAACGCGCTGGTCTACGGCAGCTCGATCCCGGCGAAGGATTTCCTCACCGGCAAGGTCGCGGTCCCCTCGGCGGCGAAGCCCATGATCGATCTGCTCAACCGCAGGTCGCCGAAGAACCTGTCAGAAAGGAAGTAACCAGTCGCAGCTGGAAGCCGGAAGCCGGAAGCTGGCAACTGGCAACCAGCCGATCCCGAACCGCGTCGGTGAGTTGAGCGTCGTTCATGTCGTGACTTCTCGCAGGGCGCGGTAGGCGGCCATGCCGCCGACCACGTGGACGACGCGCGCGGCCCCCTCGCGCGCGAGCAGGCTGGCCGCAAGGCTCGATCGGTAGCCGCCTTCGCAGATGGTGGCGATGATCGCACCCTCCGGCAGCTCACGCGCCCGCGCGGGAATCTCGCCGACGGGAATATTGATGGCGCCCTCGACGTGTCCGCCGCGCCACTCGAGCGGCGTGCGCACGTCGACGACGTGCAGGGGCGCCTGTCGGACGTTCATCGCGTGGCGCAAATCCTCGACCGACATCTGGTCGAGTTGCGCGATCGGCAATCCGGCGCCGATCCAGGCCTCGAATCCGCCGGCCACCGCGCCTTCGATGCGGTCGAGTCCCACCCGGAGCAGCTGCACCGCGGCTTCCTGCGCGTGGGAGGGTTCGTCCGCAAGGAGAATGAGCGGTTCATCGGCCGGAAGGACCCAGCCAGCCCAGTAGCCGACCTTCGATCCGTAGCCGATGTTGAGAGCCCCATACGGATGCCCCTCGGCGAACGCGGCAGCGGAGCGGAGGTCGAGAATGAGTGCGCCGTCGGCGGCCAGCGCGGCAGCGGCCGCCGGCTGGATCGACGGGAGCCGTCGCGTGCCTTCGCCCTCGAGCAGCGGCGGTCCCGCCTTGTTGACGCGCTTCATCCGCGCGAAGTACGGCGGCGTCTCGGGAATATCCGCGAGGACGGCGGCCACGAAGGCGTCGCGCTCGTGGTACTGCAGCATCGCGTTCTGCGCGCGCTCCCGCGCGATCGTCGACGAGGGGTCCTTGCCGATGCCGGCACCGCAGAGAGACCCCGCACCGTGTCCGGGATACACCTCGATCCCATCGTCGAGCGCCATGACGCGCTGGAGGGAATCAAAGAGCTGGCGCGCCAGCTGACGCGTCTGCGCCTCGCCGACGAGATCGGGCCGTCCGACGCCTCCGACGAAGAGCAGGTCGCCGGTGAAGAGGCGCGTGGGCTGGCCCGGCGCCTCCGCCAGAATGCAGATGTGCTCGGGCGTGTGGCCGGGCGTGTGCAGGAAGGTCAGCGTGACGTCGCCGACCGCGAGCTGCTCGCCATCGCGGACCTCGTGATGCGGGAACTCGAGATCCGACCCTGGACCGGCGAGCACGCGGGCCCCTTTGTGCGCCAGCTCGCTCGCGCCCGACACGAAATCCGCGTGGACGTGGGTTTCGATCGCCGCGATGATCGTCGCGCCCCGGTGCTGCGCGGCCGCGGCATAGATCGACGCGTCGCGGCGGGGATCGATCGCCACCGCCTGCTTCGTGCGCTCGCAGCCGACCAGGAACGAGGCCTGCGCGAGCCCTTCGTCGAAGAACCGTTGGAACATACGATAGAATCTGCCGGGTAGTCCGCGTGGTGCGCGGCCGGCATCATACACCCGTCGACTCCTCCCGAAAACCGTCCCAGATGAGCCTCGCCATCATTGCCGCAGTCGTCGCCGCGGGGGCCGTCGCCGGCTGTCTCGGCGCCCTCCTCGGGATCGGCGGCGCCGTGTTTCTCGTACCGTTCCTGGATGTCGGCCTCGGCCTGGGCTTCAAGGTCGCGAGAGCCGTCAGCCTGCTGACCGTGATCGCCACGTCCAGCGTGGTGTCGTCGGGGACCGCGGGGCGGCATTTGATCAACCTTCGCCTCGGCATGCTGCTCGAGGTCGGGTCGACCGCCGGCGGTCTTCTGGCGGTCTACACCGTCGCGCGGATGGCGGACTCGACCCTGAGCGCCCTGTTCGCGCTGGTCACCACGGCGATCGCCGTGCTGATGGTGACTCGGCTCGAGAAACGCAATGTTCTCGAGACGGGGGCCGACATCGGGCAGTTCGGCGGACGCTTTTACGAAGACGAGAGCAAGCGCGAGGTCGCGTATCGGGTCAAGCGACTGCCGGTCGGGATGTTCGCGTCGCTGCTGGCCGGCCTGGTCTCGGGCACGCTGGGCATCGGCGGCGGCATTCTCAAGGTGCCGATCCTCAACGCGTGGTGCGGCGTTCCGCTGCGTGCCGCGGCCGCGACGAGCGCGCTGATGATCGGGGTGACGGCGGTGTCGTCGGCGCCGCTGTACTATGCCCGCGGCGAGATCAATCCGCCGATCGCGGCGGCCGCCGTCCTTGGTGTGCTTGCGGGATCGCGTGCCGGCTTCTGGCTGGGCGGGCGCGCGCGGGCCAAGTGGTTGAAGCTGCTGATGGCCTTCGTGCTGCTGGTGGTGTCGCTCGTGTATTTCCGGAGGGCGCTCGGATGACCGACACACCGCTCGACCGGCTCGAAGTGCACCTGGGGCGCCTGCTGTTCGGCGGGGTGGTGCTTTCGGCGGCGTGTCTCGCGGTCGGCCTGGCGATCTGGCTGGCCGGCGGCCATGCGCCGCTGGCCAACGGCATCCTCGCGACGGGGCTCGTGATGCTCATGGCCACGCCGATTCTGCGGGTCGTCGTCTCGCTGGTCGAATACGCGCGTATGCGCGACTGGTTCTTCGTCGCGACGACCCTCATCGTGTTTGGCGTTTTGATCGTGACCGTGACGCTGGCGCTGCTGAAGAGAACCTAGCGTTCGGTGCTCGCGCGTTCGTCCCCGAATCCTTCGGGGCTCGACGGGATGCCCGCCTGCACGGCGGCTTCCACTTCCTTCATCCGTTCGTGCGCGGCGGCGCGCATCTTTTCGAGCAGTCCCTCGATCCGTTGCGCCTGCCGGACGACGGTGGCGAGGTCCCGCTGCAGGCTGGGATCGGGATAGCCGCGCTCGAGCAAATCGCAGTGCCCGATGATGGTCTGCAAGGCGCTATTGATCTCGGTCGCGATCGACAGCGTCAACTCCGACATGGCTTCCATCGAGCGGTACTTGCCGAGCGAGACCTGCAGCTGCTGCGCGATCACGGCCACCGCGAAGATTTCCGCAATCGGCTGGATGCTGGCCACGTGCTCGGGCCTGTAGGCGTTCTTCGCGCGCTGCACGAGGTTGATCGTCCCCACCACGCGTCCCTTCGAGACGAGCGGGACGATCAGCGCCGAGCCGAAGCCCGAGGACTGGAGGAGGTTGGCGTCCAGGAAATCGGCGGAGGCTTGCGAGACGTCCGACACGATCAGCGCCTCCCGCGAGCGCACCACGTTGCCGAGGAGGGTCTGTTCGACCTTGAACGTGACCTCGGGCCGCGGCCGTACGCGGCGCTCGTCCTCGTGGACCCGCGCGGTATAGGTCTGGAACTCATGGCCGTTCTCCGTGAGGAGCGCGAGCCCGACCCGGTCGCAGGGGACGAGCCGCGCGATGCGGGACGCGAGCGCCTGGAAGGCGAGCGTCACGTCGACGGAGCGCGCGATGATTTCGAGCATCGCGTTCTGCGTCTGCAGTTGCTCGATTTCCCCGAGCGTTTCCTGGTGTGTGTGCTCGTGCGCGCGGATCCGCTGGGCCTGCAACCGGAGGCGCCGGGTCGCGAGCGACGCGAGGATCAGCATCACCACCCACGCGGTCCCGACCTGCGCGAGCACCCCGGGCCGCCGGGGGATGCCCCCCGCGAACGTCCAGGCGACGGCCTCCACGACGCCGAACACGCCAATCAGTCCCCAAATGACCCACACGGGCGCCTGGTGGTCGCGGTACTTCATGCCTTGGTGTCGGGCATCCGGTAGGCCGACGCCACGGGGCGCAGGGGCCTGTCGAACCAGTAAGGCCGGCGCGAGCCGTCTGGGCCGGGCGCCGGACGGGTCTGTTGCATCCACTCCTTATACGCCGCGTGCGCCTTTTCCGTATCAACTTCGATGTCGCCGTAGCGGTCGTCCGGGCCGGCCCGCTCCAGGCGGACCCGCTGATGCCAGCAGTGCATCCCGCTGACGGGGTCCGGCTGCACGGGGAACGTGAGGTTCTGGTGCACGCCGATGTCGCTCCACCAGATGCGCTGGCTGTCGGGGTCGTTGCTCACGAAAGGCCTGGCGCCATGCTGCTGCCGCATACGGTACTTCCCCCCGTCGTCCCGCGTGATGGAGACGAGCGCCGTCGCGTTCCGCGCGCCGCCGGTGTCTTCCTGCAGGCGCCAGCGCCCCAGGTGATGCGACATGCCGAGCACGCCCGGCCTGATGCCCTCCGTCACCCACGCGCGCGTCACGAACGAGCCGATCCTGGTCCGCAGCTTGACCAGATCGCCGGTCTTGACGGCGTGCTGCCGCGCATCCGCCGTCGAAATCCAGAGCGGATTCGAATGCGAGATCTCGTACAGCCACTTCACGGCCGAGCGCGTGTGCACCAGCGTCGGCAGCCGGAAATTCGGCAGCAGGTCGAACTCGCCCTCTTCGCGCTTCAGGTCGCGCCAGTGCACGTGGCCCGGGACGTAGCGCGGCACCGCATGCTCGGGCCAGCCCCAGGCGGCGAGGGTCGGTGAGTAGAACTCGAGCCGGCGCGACGGCGTCTTGAACCCGGCGCGCGGAACCCCGTCGACCTCGACGCCGGCCACGCCCGCCGCCTGTTCCTCGGCGGTCAGCGGGCGCTCGTGCCCGCGGCTGTAACTCTCCGCCGACACCTGGAAGACGCCGTACTTCCGCATGTACTCCAGCGGCGTGAGGCTTTCCTTTGCCGCCGCTTCAGGCAATCCCGGGACCGAGTTCTCGAACATCCACCCGTAGTACTCGTCCATCGTAACCGGCTCGCCGGGGCGATACGGGCTCTCGAAGAACTTGCGAATGCCGAGCGCGCCGTCGGGATCGATCTTCCAGCTCAGTGCGACCCAGAACTCCGACTCCTCCCACACTTCTCCGGGGTTGGATTCGTGCGTCGCCGTAAATGTCTCGCCGCGTTTCTCGCGCGCGACCCGGAGCACCGGCTGGCGGAAGCCGAGCCACTGGCCGGCGTGCGTCTCCTGGCTCATCGTGTCGTGGCGCTCGGTGCCGAGCCCCATGGGCAGGATGTAGTCGGCGAACCATGCGGTCTCGCTCCAGGTGGGAGAGAGCGCCACGTGCATGCCGATTTTGTCCTTGTCCCGCAGGACCTCCATCCACGAGAAGCCGTCCGGATTCGTCCACAGCGGGTTGTAGACCCGCGTGAAGTACACGTCCAGCTTGCCGCGCCCTTCCTTCAGGAAGTGTGGCAGCAGGTAGCTCATCTCGTGGAACGCGAGCGGAAACTCGCGCGGGAACAGCAGCTCGTTCCAGTACTCGGGCGGCGGCGGCGGGTTGGGATGCTTCGGGACGAACTTGTTCGTCACGTTCAGGTTCACGCCGCCGACCGTTCCCACGCTTCCCGTCAGCACGACGAGCAGATAGAGGCAGCGCGTGATCTGCCAGCCCCACAGGTTGCCGGCGGTCGCCGCGCGCCAGCTGTGCGTCGCGAAACGGTTGCCCGCCTTTCCAATCGCGTGCGCCGCGGCGACGATGCGCTCGACGGGGACGCCGGTTTCTTCCGCGGCGTATTCGGGTGTGAACCGCGCGTACTCCGCCTTGAGGGCCGCGATGAAACTCTCGAAGGTCTCGGGCAGTTCCGGATGCTGGCTCTTCAGGTAGTCCCGCCAGTTCACCCAGTTGCGGACGAAGTCCTTGTCGTAGAGGTCATCGGCGAGGAGGAGCCGCACCATCGCGAGGAGCAGCGCCCCTTCCGTCCCGGAGTACGCCGGCAGCCAGAGGTTGGCCTTCGCGGACGTGTTCGAGAGTCTCGGATCGATCGTGATCAGCGTGGCGCCGTCCGACTGCGCCTCCATGATCCGTTGCGCGTGCGGGTTGAAATAGTGGCCCGTCTCCAGGTGCGACGAGAGCAACAGGATGGTGCGCGCGTTCGCGTAGTCGGGCGACGGGCGGTCGGCGCCCGTCCAGAGAAAATGTCCCAGGCGCGCGGACGACGAACAGACGTTCGTGTGGCTGTTCTGGCCGTCGAGCCCCCATGCCTGCACCACGCGGCTGGCGTAGCCATCCTCGCCCGGCCGGCCGACGTGGTACATCAGCTCCTCCCGGCGTCCCTCCTGGATGGCCTTGCGAATACGTCCGCCGATGTCCGTCAGCGCAGCGTCCCAGCTCACGCGCTCCCACTGGCCCTCGCCGCGTTCGCCGGTGCGGCGCAGGGGATAGAGGATGCGGTCGGGATCCTCGAGCTGGTTTGGTGTGACAACCCCCTTGGCGCACGTCCGGCCGCGGCTGCCGGGGTGCATCGGGTTGCCCTCGATCTTCCGGACATCCAGCTTCTCCTTGTCGACGTAGGCGAGGATGCCGCACGCCGACTCGCAGTTGAAGCAGATGGACGGGATGATCCAGTAGTTGCGCTTCTCCTTCGTCGGCCAGCTCGTCGACTCGTAGTCGACGTAGTTGTTCCACTCGGACGGGTCGGGGTGTGAACGGAATTCCATACTTCTCAATGCCGAATGTCTAATGCCTCATGCCGAACCAAGCCCAACACCGCACGCCCGATCTCATCTGGCATTCGGCATTTGCCATTAACTGAGCGGAACACTCTGTCCCGCCTCCACCCAGATGTATTCCCAGGCCGCTCCGCCCGCGAGCGCGAGGAGCGACGCACCTGTCGTGACGGTGGCCGGAGCCGACGGACCCATCGCCACGATCGCGGCCAGCGGCAGGACGCCGCCTCCCGCGATCGCGACGCCCCAGAACAGCGGCGCATAGGCGCCCCGCCGGATCGTGTGGACGGCCAGTTCGTGATGTCGCGTCGGGCTGGGCGACAGCACGTTCTCGAAGAGGAGGATGAGCACGTGGAGCAGCAGCGAGCCCGCGAGGATCCATCCCAGCAAGGGACGAATCGGATCGCCGGACTCCTTCAGAACGAGCGACGCGAGGAGGAGCGACGCCGAGCCCGCCGCGCCGGACTGTGCGATGAGGTCGATGGAGGCATGCGGCCCCTGCCAGAGATCACGCCCGAGCCCCTGCGCGAACAGGAAGCCCGTGTAGGCCGTCGCGAGGAACGCCAGGACAATCGCCGGCCACGCAAGCGCGGTGAGGACGCCGGACCAGCCAAACCATCCGGCCACGAGCCACAGGGCGCTGATGGTCCCGTGACCCGCGAGGAACCACGCGCCCCAGACCAACCACGATCGCCAGTTCGATCTCGTCAGGATGTAGTAGAAGCGCTCCGGCCGTTCGAGGTCGGCCACGAGGACCGCGGACGTCAGCCCGATGAAGACAGTCGCGATCGCCGGGGCCGCGATCGTGACGAGCGGCCCTCCGTAGCCGAGCAGCCAGAGGATCGCGCCGAGGAGCATCGCGCCCGTCGACACCGCCTTCGTAAAGAGGTAGAGCACCATGTCGACACCCCACGGCTTCTCGTGTGGCACGTCGTAGTCCACCCGCGGCGCGCCGGGTGACGCGGGATCTTCCTCCGGAGCGCCGATGGGGCGCAAGTGGACCTGTCCTTCCCGGTAATACAGAGGACGCACCGCCGCTTCAGGCCGGATGACGCTCTCTTCCGCGCCCAGATAGAAAACCTTCGGGCCCGTGCCTTTCTCCGGCTTGCGCACCGAAAAGGCTTCCTGCTGGACGATGCGCGCGACTTCGCTGCTGGGATCGTCGAGGTCGCCGAAAATCCGGCATTGGGTCGGGCAGACGCTCACGCACGCCGGCAGCAACTCGTTCTCCACGCGGTTCGCGCAGAAGTTGCACTTCTCGGCGGTGTGCGTGTTCGGGTCGATGAAGAGCTGATCGTAGGGGCACGCCTCCATGCACGCGCGGCACCCGATGCAGCTGTCGCCGTGCAGATCGACGATGCCGTCGCGGCGCTTGAAGAGCGCATTCGTCGGGCAGATGCGCGCGCAGGGGGCCTCTTCGCACTGGTTGCAGAGGACGGGAAAGAAGAACCGCCGGGTGTCTGGAAAGGAACCCTTCTCGACGGTCTTCACCCAGCAGCGATTGACCCCGACGGGAATCTCGTGTTCGGCTTTACAGGCAATCGTGCAGGCGTGACATCCGATGCATTTCCGGAGGTCAATGGCGAACCCGTAATTGGCCATGGAATCAGCCGACTATAACCCATCCCGTACGCCGCGAAAGGC
>DAIUEK010000015.1:0-12852 GCA_036845165.1 Vicinamibacterales bacterium
GGATTGTGCCGGTCAGAATCACGGGGGCCAACCCCAACAGCTTGCGCGGGGAGGCGGTGGGCAGTGCAGATTGAAATGACGATCAAGGGGCTGATGGTGGATCCCATCACGAACATGCCCATCATCATCCTGCGCGACAAGGAGGGGCAGCGGGTGCTGCCGATCTGGGTCGGGGTGTTCGAGGCGAACGCCATCGCCCTGCAGATCGAGAACGTCACGACGCCGCGGCCGATGACGCACGACCTGCTGAAGAACGTCATCTCGGACCTCCGCGGACGCATCGAAAAGATCGTCGTGTCGGACCTCAAAGAGAACACGTTCTACGCGCTGATCTACCTGAACGTCGGCGGCGAGCTCATGGCGGTGGACGCCCGTCCGAGCGACGCCATCGCGCTCGCCTTGCGCGCCCGCGCGCCGATCTTCGTCGAGGAGACGGTCATCGACCACGCCAAGACGGTCGATCTCGTCCCGGAAAAGGGGGACGCCGAGCGCCTCCAGAAGTGGCTCGAGAGCCTCGACCCGGATGATATGGGTAAATACAAGATGTGAACCATGGGTGCTTGGTGCTGGGTGCCTGGTGGGGGGTGCTGGGTGCGATCGGTGCGGGGTACTCGGGATGACTCCGCGCGCCCCGGCCGCACCCAGGCACCCAACACGAGGCACCAAAGCACCAAGCACCCACGGGGTGGCGTGCTATTATCCCGACGCCATCCCACAATGATCGTCGCCATCGCGAATCAGAAAGGCGGCGTGGGTAAGACCACGACCGCGATCAACCTGGCCGCCGCGCTGTCCCTTCGCGGCAAGCCGACCCTGCTCGTCGATCTCGACCCGCAGGCTAACAGCACGATGTCGTTTCTGGACGTCACCCAGATCACCCGCAGCGTGTACGACGCGATCGCCGAGAAGGACGTCAGTTTCGAGGACGTGGTCCTGCAGTCGACCAACCAACCGAACCTCTGGGTGGCGCCGGCGCGGATCGCGCTGGCGAAACTGGAAGCCAAGCTGGTGGGGGAGATCGACGCGCATTTCCGGCTCAAGGATCGCCTCCCGCCGATGACGGCGCGATTCCCGAACATCGTCATCGACTGCCCGCCGACGCTCGGGCTGCTGACCGTCAACGCGCTCGTGGCGGCGACGCACCTCCTGATTCCGATTCAATCGTCTTACTTCGCGCTCGAGGGGACCGACGATCTGCTGGAAACGATCGAGAAGGTGCGGACGCGCGCCAACCCGTCGCTGCGGATCCTCGGGGTGGTGATTACGATGCACGACAAGCGGACGGCGCTCGCCCGGGACATCCGCGCGCAGATCGACAAGGTCTTCGGGAGCAAGGTCTTCAAGACGGTGATCACGAAGAGCGTCCGGCTCGAGGAGAGCCCGGCCTACAAGGAATCCATCTTCACGTTCGCGCCCGATTCTTCGGGGGCGGCGGAGTACTACCGGCTGTGCGAGGAGGTCATGGATCGTGCCTAAACGAGGACTGCCGTCCACCGTGCGGATGCGTCACGACGAGCATTACGTCGATGCCCTGACCAATTCTGCCGGCGCGCCGATCGGCCGGCTGGTGAAGATCGACGACCTCGACGCGAACCCCAATCAGCCGCGCCAGGTCATGGGGGACCTGTCGGAGCTGATGGCGTCGATTGCCGAAAAGGGGATCATCGAGCCGATCATCGTCCGGCAGCGCGGCGGCCGGTTCCAGATCGTGGCCGGCGAGCGCCGGTACCAGGCCGCGGTGCAGGTCGGGTTGCGCGAGGTCCCGATCGTCATCCGCGAAGTGGACGATGACGAGATCATCGAGATCGCGCTGATCGAGAACATCCAGCGGAAGGACCTGACGCCGTTCGAAGAGTCCGAAGCGCTGCATTCGCTGGCGAGCCGCTGCAGCTATACCCATGAGGACATGGCGAGGCGGCTGGGCAAGTCCCGGACGTCGATTACCGAGTCCTTGTCGCTGAACAGCATGCCCGACGAGGTCAAGAACCTGTGTCGGCTGGCCGACATTACCTCTAAGTCATTGCTTCTCGAGATAGTTAGGCAAGGCGACCCCCAGAAAATGGTTGCGCTCATCGAGAAGGTGTCGAGGGGTGGTGGCACCACCCGCGAGGCGGTCCGCAAGGCCACGGCCAAGCCCAAGTCCGGACGTCCGAAGTCGTACGTCTTCAGCTACAAAGCTCCCACCAAAGCGTTCAGGCTGCAGCTGCGCTTCACCAAGTCGCGCGTGGACCGCGACGAAGTGATCGAGGCGTTGCAGGCGATCATTCGCGAGCTCAAGAATCAGTAGCTCGCGAGTCCCTGGTCGCTGAGTCCCTAGGTCCTGAGTCCCTCGGTCGGGGTTAGCTCGCCCAGGGACCGCGGACCAGAGACCGAGGGACGAGGGACTGTTTAGTTAACATAACATGTATTATCAGAACCAAAACAAACGGCCAGTAAAAGTGGCCTGTGGACGATCCGCGCATCGGAATTAAGGCTGTTGACCGAGGAGGATGCAGGCTGCGCGTTGCAGGTTCGGTTTCCGGGTTTTCCCAACCTCCAACCTCCAACCTCCAACTGGTATCCTTAGCTCCGGATGCTCCGCACCCTCGATCGATACGTCATCCGCGAGATCGTCCCGCCGCTCTTGCTGTCCCTGTTGATCTTCACGTTCATCCTGGAGATTCCGCCGGTGATGGACCAGCTCGAGGCGCTCGTGGCCAAGGGGGTGCCCTGGGGCGTGGCGGCCCGGATGCTCCTGACCCTGGTCCCGCAGGCGCTCGGCCTGACCATCCCGATGTCGCTCCTGGTCGGGCTGCTGGTCGCCCTCGGGCGGATGTCCGGCGACCGCGAGGCCGTGGCGCTCCTGGCGTGCGGCGTCAGCCCGTACCGGCTGCTCAGGCCGGTGCTCTTTCTGGCCACCGTCGCCGGGATCGCGCATCTCTACGTCATGATCTGGGCGATCCCCGACGCCAACCAGACCTTCCGGCAGCTCACGTACGACGTCGTGACGCAGCAGGTCGAAAACGACGTCCGGCCGCAGGTCTTCTTCGACAACTTCCCGGGATGGGTCCTGTACGCGCGCGACATCCCGCCGGCCGGCGGCTGGAAGGATGTCCTCGTCGCCGACACGAGCAAGGCCGATGCGACGGTCCTGTACATGGCGGCCCACGGACGCCTCGTCATGGACCGGGTCAAGCAGACCGTGGACCTGGTCCTCGAGGACGGGACCCGGTATTCGAGCCGCGGCCCGGACGGGAAGGAACTGGAGACCTATCGCTTTCCGAAGCAGCTGGTCGTCAAGCTGGACCCGCAGAGCGTGTTCCCGCGGATGGAGCTGGTCCGCGGCCTCAACGAACTGCCGATTCCTGCGCTCCAGCAGCAGGCCGCGCAGAAGCTGAGCCACGGGCTGTCGGCGCACCCGGAAATCATCGCGATCCAGCAGAAGTTCTCGTTTCCCGTCGCCTGCCTGGTGTTCGTCGTCATCGGCCTGGCGCTGGGGCTGACGGTCGCGCGCGAAGGGAAAGTCGCCGGCTTCGTCGTCGGCATCGCCGTGATCTTTGCCTACTACATCCTGCTGTATCTGGCAGATGCGTTAACCAAAGGATTTTATGCGGGTGACGGCGCCGCGGCGCGCTCGCTGAGCGTGGCCTATCTCGCGCGGTGGTTCCCCAACATCGTCCTCCTGCCGTTCGGGATCGTCGCGCTCATCTGGCGCGCGCGCTGGGCGGAGGGGCGGCTTCCCTTCCGCAGCGTCGTCAAGCTGACCGCCGCAGCGACCGCGTGGGTGAACCGCCGGCGCGAGGCCGCGTCCCCGGGTGCGACGGCGGCCGGCGCGCCACGTCCCACCGGCCGCCGTGGGGTCGTCATCGTCGTCCGGGTGCCGCGGCTGTCGTGGCTGCTGCCGAACATCCTCGACCGCTACATCAGCACGATCTACCTGCGCGCGGCGGCGATTTCCTTCATCGCGCTGCTCGGGATCTTCTACATCGCCACCTTCATCGACCGTTCCGACAAACTGTTCAAGGGACAGGCGACCGCGGGCATGGTGATGCGGCTGCTGGGGTTCATGACCCCGCAGTTCATCTACTACGTGATCCCGCTGGCGGCGCTCCTGAGCGTCCTCGTGACGTTCGGCCTACTGAGCCGATCGAGCGAGCTGACGGTGATGAAGGCGTGCGGCATCAGCCTGTATCGCATCTCGGCGCCGCTCCTGTTGCTGTCGCTGGTGTGGAGCGGGGTCCTGTTCGGCCTCGAGCAGCAGATCCTGGCCCGCGCCAACCAGCGCGTCGACGCGCTCGATTCCGAGATCCGGCACCGGCCGCCGCGGACATCGAATCCGCTGAACCGGCAGTGGCTGGTCGGCCACGACGGCGACATCTACCACTACACGGTGTTCGAGCCCCAGGCCAAGGCGATCCAGAACCTGGTGATTTACCGCCCCGCGAAAGACAAGTGGCAGCTGCAGAGCCAGCTCTTCACGCCGCGCGCGATCTGGACCGGTACGCAGTGGATCGGCATGAAGGGCTGGCAGCAGGATTACGCCGCCCGGCGCGGCGGCTTCGCCTCGTTCCCGCAGCGGACCCTGCCGCTCGAGACGCCCGACTACTTCGAGACCCAACAGCCCCTCGCCGAAATGATGACGGTCCCGCAGCTCAAGCGGTTCATCGACGAGCAGTCGGCCAGCGGGTTCAACGTGATCCCGATGACCATCGAGCTGCAGAAGAAGCTCGCCTTCCCCTTCGTGACCGTCGTCATGACGCTGCTGGCCATCCCGTTCGGCCTGACGACGGGCAAGCGGGGCACGCTGTACGGCGTCGGGATCGGCATCGTGCTCGCCCTCATCTACTGGATCACCGGTAACGCCTTCGCCGCGATCGGCAAAGCCGGGATCCTCAGCCCGATCATGGCGGGATGGGCGCCCAATATCCTGGCCGCCGGAAGCGCCGCGTACCTGTTGCTCACGGCCCGAACCTGACGCGCCTCGGCGTTTTCCACGAAGATCACTGAGAGACAAAGACCTCAAAGGATCTTTGTGATCTTCGTACCTTAGTGGTCTTTGTGCTGTGAGCCGTGGGCCGGAGAGATCTCGTCGAGCGCTCTCATTAGATCGCTGGCCAATAAGCCATGGCGAAAGGCCTCGCGGAGCGCGCGCTCGGCGATCTGGCGCGCCACGGCGGCGGGCTTCAGACGCGCGTCCCGCGGCGTGGCGGCCACGAACGCGCCGAGTCCCCGACGCATCTCGATGACGCCTTCCTGCAGCAGCGTCCGGTACGCGTGCTGGACGGTGTTCGGATTCAGCTTCAGTTCCGCGGCAAGCTGGCGGGTCGCCGGCAGCGACTCCCCCGGTTTCAGGACCCCGACGCTGACGGCGCGATGCAGCTCATCCGCAATCTGCCGGTAGACGGGACGCGGATCATCCTTGCGTAGCTCCACGAACATGGCCGAAGGGTAGCACACTAGTTAACTAGATATCTAGTGGACTATCTTACTAGTGGACTACATTACTAGTGCACTAGCCAGAACCCTGAGGGTTCCGGAGCCGCCAGGGGCCGCGTTCGCGAGATCGACGACGAGGAGGATGGAGGTGACGTCCGTCGGCGAAACGGCGGCAAGCGCCGCTCCCCCGATCGGGCGAAGGGTGGAGAGCGGAATCCGCAGGCTGGTCCCGGCGGGATCAACGTAGAAGGACCTCCCCCACCGCCCACCGTCCGCGCGCCGGACCTGCACGGATACGCGGAGCGGCCGGTCCCCGGCCAGGGAGAGCTCGAGCGCGCCGAACGACGGGTGCTGAAGATCTGTGGCCAGCGCCACGAACTGGCTGTTGCGCGGTCCCTCGCCCAGCTTGTACTCGAGCGAGACCTGGTGGTCGCTCGTCCGGAGGATCCCTCCAGACGACGCGTCCTTTTCGATGCGCCATGGAAAAGGGGCGATGCCACCCGATGGCGCCGGTGCGGGTCGAGCGAGAGATGCGCCCGGTGCCGCGGACGAGAGTCCCACGTAGATTGGATTCGACACGATCCAGGGTACGGGCGGTACTCCTGGAGCGTCGGGCAGGCTGACCTCCACGCGGTAGACCCCCTGCGCATCGTTGAGGCTTCGCCGCAGCTCGCCGTTCGTGGTCCGGCCAATCTCCTGTCCCGAGTGCCGCAGCACGAGTTCGGCGCCGCGCGGCAGCAGCGCGCGGGCGGTGAGGGTGGCGTCCGAGTCACCGGGGAACGCGCCCCCCATTCCGGCCTGGGTGAGGCCGCTCTCGACCCGAAAGTCGAGCAGCGCCGGCCCGGCCAGCGCGTCGATGGCCGTGAAGACGCTCCCCTTCCGGATCGCGCCCAGCACGGCGCGCGCATCATCCACGGGGTTCCCCGCGAGCGGGCGATCCAGGATCACCCGGTTGCTGAACGCGCGGAAGCTCGCCTCGTAGCTCGGGATCCCGATCATGCCCGACAGGCTCCTGCTCGTGTCCTCGGCGCGCTGGCCGACCCCGCCGTGCGCGTCGGCCCCCGCGAGCGCCACGACCGGCCGGACGGCCGCCCTGCGATCCCAGCGATCCAGCGCCGCGGGACGATCCAGCAGGGTCGCGAGCGCGGGTCCAGGCCGGAGGAAATACGCGAGCCCGGCGCGCATCAGTTGCCGGCGCGACTTGCTGCGCCACTCGCTGTCGGCGTTCAGCCACTCGATGCCGTCGACCGGGGCCCTGTCATTTGTCCAGCGCAACGCCGCTTTCGGGGAGTCGGGGTGCGCCGCGATGCCGAAGCCTCCAAGCCGGGCCACGTCCTCGACGACCGCCTCGGCGGCGCCGCCGAGCGGATACGGCGCGCGGGGCATGTCGAGCGCGACGTAGTGGCCCTCGTCCGTGCTGATCTCGACGCCGTCGAGGACGAGCACGCCCTCGAGGTACGCCGGAGGATCCGGCGGACGCGTCCCGTCGCCGTGGTCCGTGAGGATGACGAATTTCAGACCCGCGCGTCCGGCGGCCGCGGCGACGGCGGCCTTGTCGCCGATGCCGTCAGAGCGGGTCGTGTGGATGTGATACGCGCCGGACACGGTTCGCGCGGACAGCTCCGCCCACCCCGACGTATCGAGGCGCGCCGGGCGTGGAGGCACGACCAGAAACAAGAAAACGCCGGCTGCGATGAGCACAGCCAGCGTCCAGATTGTCGATGGGCGACCAATCCCCAATCTTCAGCCTGCAGTCGCCAATCTTCAGTTACCTGCCCGCGTCGGCGCGAAGCGCCGCGGCTTTGTCAGTGCGCTCCCAGGTGAACTCCGGCTCGGTGCGGCCGAAGTGCCCGAAGGCCGCCGTCTTCTTGTAAATCGGACGGCGCAGGTCGAGCGACTCGATGATGCCGCGCGGCGTCAGCTTGAAGTGCGCGCGCACGAGCTCGCTGATCTTGTCGTCGGGAATCGTGCCCGTGCCGGCCGTCTCGATGTAGACCGAGACGGGCTCGGCGACGCCGATTGCGTACGCGAGCTGCACCATGCACTTCTCCGCCAGGCCGGCCGCGACCACGTTCTTCGCGACGTACCGCGCCATGTAGGACGCCGAGCGGTCCACCTTCGTCGGGTCCTTGCCGGAGAACGCGCCGCCGCCGTGCGGGGCCGCGCCGCCGTACGTATCGACGATGATCTTGCGCCCGGTCACGCCCGCGTCGCCGTGCGGGCCGCCCACGACGAAGCGTCCGGTCGGGTTGATGAGGACGCGCGTCTTGCTGTCCATCATGTCCTTCGGGATCACCTTGTTCACGATCTTCTCGGTGATGTCTTCCCGGAGCGTGTCGTTGGTGACCGTGGGGCTGTGCTGCGTGGAGACGACGACCGTGTCGACGCGCACCGGGCGGCCGTTGTCGTACTCGATCGAGACCTGCGACTTGCCGTCGGGCCGCAGGTAGTCCATCGAGTTGTCGCGCCGGCGCTCGGAGAGGCCCCTCACGAGCTTGTGCGCAAGCATGATCGGCATCGGCATGAGCTCGGGGGTCTCGGTGCAGGCGTAGCCGAACATCAGGCCCTGGTCGCCGGCGCCGCCCGGGTCGACGCCCTGGGCGATGTCGGGAGACTGGCCGTGGATCGACGACAGCACCGCGCACGTGTCGCAGTCGAACCCGTACTTCCCGCGGGTGTAGCCGACTTCCCTGATCGTCTCGCGGACGATGCTCGGAAAGTCGACGTAGCAGCTCGTCGTGATTTCGCCGGCGACGATCGCCAGGCCGGTCGTGACGAGCGTCTCGCAGGCGACGCGGCCCACCGGGTCCTGCGCGAGGATGGCGTCCAGAATCGAGTCGGAGATCTGATCGGCGATCTTGTCGGGGTGCCCTTCGGTCACCGACTCCGAGGTAAACAGATAACGGCCTTTACCGCTCATATGCGAATCGAGCTCCTTGGCTTGCCTGGATTTCGGATGGTAGAACCTTACAACTGTAACATACGTCGGCAGTTCGCCGTTAGCAGTTCGCAGTTCGCCGCTGGAGGGCCCGGAGACTCCGTCCTGTTGCGGCTGCAGGCCATGATCGGCTGAACTGCCAACTGTGAACTTACTTCCTCGGGTGGAATTTGTCGTACACCGCGTGGAGACGCGCCTCGAGCACGTGCGTGTAAATCTCGGTCGTCGACAGGTCGGCGTGCCCCAGCATCATCTGGATCGCGCGAAGATCCGCGCCGCGCTCGAGCAGGTGCGTCGCGAAGGAATGCCGCAGCATGTGCGGGCTGAGATCCCGCAAGACGCCGGCTTTCGTGCCGTAGGCCTTCAGCAGCTTCCAGAACCCCACGCGTGAGAGCCGCGTGCCCCCCTTTGCGTTCACGAAGAGCCAGGGGCACTTGCGCGTCTTCAGCAGCGCCGGACGCGCTTCCGCGAGATACCGCCGGACCCAGTCCGCGGCGGCGCGGCCGAGCGGCACGATCCGCTGCTTGTCTCCCTTGCCGATGCACGTCAGGTAGCCTGCGTCCAGGTTGACGTCTCCGGCCTTCAGCGACAGCAGCTCGGTGACGCGAAGACCTGTCGCGTAGAGGAGCTCGACGAGCGCCCTGTCGCGGACGCCGCGCGGCGTGCTCGTGTCGGGCTGGGCGAGCAGCCGATCGACCTCGGCGAGATCGAGATACCTGGGGAGCGCCGGCCAGGCTCTCGGCGCGCGCAGGTCTTCCGCGGGATCCGCCGTGATGCGCTTCTCGACCAGCAGGAACCGGTAATAGCCCCGGACGCAGGCGATCGCGCGCGCGACGGACCGCGGGGCCAGCCCGCTCGTCATCCGCTGGCGCGCGAAGGCTTCGAGGTCGCGCCGATCGAGCGCCTCCACGCTCCGCTGCTTCTGCTCCGCGAAGGCCGTCAGCGCGCCGAGATCGCGGGCATAACTGCTGACCGTGTTCGGCGACATGCGACGCACGTCTTGCAGGTAGGCGAGGTAGATCTCTGTCTGGCTCATGGCTTATGGCTCAGGGCTCATGGCCTCAGGGCTTATGGCTCAGTGAAGTCCGCGCCGACGAAGGCCTTGGCCAGTGCCCGCTCGAGGCCGGCCGGCCACCTCGGCCACCGGTTCGACCGAAACATCCGCGTCCCTCTCGGCTGAGTTTATACTAGCGGTTGCGTGATGCTGACCCCGTCCAAGTGGCAGTCGCTTCCCACCGAGCAGATCAATCCCGCCAGCCTCGCCGTCGACAAGGCGCCGGTCCGCGACATCATCGACATGGTGATCAACGAGGACCGGAAAGTCATCGCGGCGGTCCAGAAGGAGAAGGAGAAGATCGCGCACGGCGTCGAAATCATCGCGCAGTCGCTCCGGAAGGGGGGCCGGGTCATCTTCATCGGCGCCGGGACGAGCGGGCGCCTCGGCGTCGTCGAGGCCGCCGAGATGCCGCCCACGTTCGGCACGCCGCCACGAGTGGTGCAGGCGATCATGGCCGGCGGCCAGACGGCCGTGTTCCAGTCCAAGGAAGGCGTCGAGGACAACTACGAGGAAGGGGGGCGCAGCATCGGGCGGCTGCGGCTCTCCAACCGCGACGTCGTCATCGGCGTGTCGGCGAGCGGCATCACGCCGTTCGTCCGCGGCGGGCTGACGCGCGGCCGCAAGGCGGGCGCGAAAATCATCTTCGTCACCTGCTGGCCGGGCTCCGAGCTGAAGAATTTCGTCGATCTGATCATCGCCCCGGCCGTCGGCCCGGAGATCATCGCCGGCTCCACGCGCCTCAAGGCGGGCACCGCGACCAAGATGGTGCTGAACATGCTCACCACCATCGCGATGATCAAGTGGGGCAAGACCTACGGCAACCTGATGGTGGACGTGCGGACCGGATCCGAGAAGCTGAAGGATCGCGCGAAGCGGATCCTCGGCGTCGTCACCGGGCTCGAGCCGGACGCCGCCGAAGTCGTGCTCAAACGCGCGAAGTGGAACGTGAAGGCCGCCATCGTCATGGAGAAGTCGGGGCTGACGCTGCCGCAGGCGATGAAACGCCTGCGCAAGGCGGACAACTCGGTCCGCGAAGCCATCGGCGAAGACATCGAGCCGCGGCTGCGCGAGCTGTTGGGGATCTAGCGGTGGGCTAACGGCTAACGGCTAGCGTACTGGCCGCGGCCTCGTCGAGCATCAAATCGGCGTTCGGGTGCAGCTGCAGGAACGAGGCCGGCAGCTTCGTCGTAATCGGGCCGTTCACGACCAGATCAATACACCGCGCCTTCGACTTCCCCGTCGCCACCAGCACGATCCGCCGGGCCTGGAGGATCGTCGCCATCCCCATCGACAACGCTTCGGCCGGCACCTTGCCGGGATCGCCCTCGAACAGCGCCGCATTGCTGCGGCGCGTGGACGCTTTCAGGCGCACGCGATGCGTCCGCGCCGCCAGCTGCTTCGCCGGCTCGTTGAACCCGATGTGGCCGTTGGTGCCGATCCCCACGAGTTGCAGGTCGATGCCCCCGGCCTCCGTGATCGCCTGCTCGTACCGGAGGCACTCGCGCTCCGGATCCGGCGCCGCGCCGTTCAGGACGTGAATCCGTTCCGGCCGCAGGTTCACCCGCGAGAACAAATGCTGTTCCATGAAGGCGCGATAGCTCCCGGGGTGGTCGGAACCGATGCCCAGGAACTCGTCGAGATTGAAGGTGGTCGCCTGCGAAAAGTCCGCCTGGCGCCGCGCGTGCAGCGCACCGAGCTCGTGATACAGCCGGATCGGCGTGCGGCCGGTCGAGAGCCCCAGGACGATGTCCGGCTTGGCGGTGAGCATCGCCGCAATCTGCGCGGCGAGGGTTTTCGCGAGCGTGCGCTCGTCTTTGAAGATGCTGGTATTCAATCGGCTTTGTACGTGGGAACAGTGTAACCCCCCCGGGCTTCGGCAAGCGCGAGGCGCACCGCTCCAGCGGCGGGTTCGACGGTGAGCAACACCGTGCGGCTGCGCGGGGATGCGAGCGGCAGGCGCCGGGACAGCTCTTCTTCCAGCCAGGGCACCGCCCGGAACATGCCGCCGGACAGGACAAACGGAAACTCCGACCCCACGATCTCCAGGCGCCTCGCAACGGATAACGCGGACGACTCGAGTTCGTCCGCCGATCCGCGCAGGATGCCGATGGCGACCGAATCGCCGTCGCTGAAGGCCGCCTGGACGCATTGCGCGAGGGAGGCGATCGCCGCGGGACGCAGCGTGCCGTGGTAGACCTGATGAATCAGATCCTGCGCGCGCGCCAGGCCGTAGTAGTTCAGCAGCCGCGTCGTCAGCTCGGTCGCGGGCCCGCGACGGTCCGACTCGCGCAGGACGGCGCGTAACGCAGCGCGGCCGATCCAGTAGCCGCTCCCCTCGTCGCCCAGCATGTAGCCCCAGCCGCCGGCGCGCGCGGCCTCGTTCCGCTCGTTCCGTCCGTACGCAATCGATCCCGTGCCGGCGATCACGACGACGCCGGGGATGCCGGGCGCGCCGGCCTCGAGCGCGACGAGCGCGTCGTTGACCACGAGGACCTTCGCCTTGTAGCCGATGCGCTTCATGATCGCGCGCACGACCAGCGCATCGTCCGGCCGATCGACCCCCGCGATGCCCAGGCAGATAGCCCTGGGAACGATGTCGAGATCGCCGATCGCGTCCTCCATCACGTCGTGGAGGACCTTTTCGACTTCGAGCTCCCCGACCGCCTGGAGATTCGCGCCACCGCGGCGCGCTTCCGCCAGCACGTCACCGTGCTCGTCGGCGAGCTGGCAGACGGTCTTCGTGCCCCCTGCGTCGATACCAAGAACGTGCATCGCTAATCCCTGATCATCCACGGCCTGTGGTGGCTCGCTGCTGCTTGTCACGACGATCTCTCGCGGAGAGCGCGGACAAGCAGAGCGCGCGGAACTACTTTACGACAAACTATCAGGTTAGCTGCGCCCTCTGCTCGTCCGCGCCCTCTGCGTGAGATCGTACGTGGCCGAGCGTACTCTCCCCTTTGAGTACGGATGCCGTCCGGCGCGTCTACGATCACCGCATGCGGCCGCACAGGGATTCGCGAGAGTGTACAGAGCGCCGGCCGGCAAAAGCCGGCCGGTGCTCGTGTCGAGCGAGCGCGAGCGTCTACCAGAACAGCTTCAGGCTGAACTGGATCTCGCGCGGGTTGCGGGTCGACGTGATTGTGCCGAACGTGTCGACGCCCACGCAGGTGGTCAGGCTGGTGCCGCAGGCGTTGTCGACCGCCAGCCACTGCGTGTGGTTGAAGGCGTTGATGAAGTCCGCGCGGAACTGCACGCGCCTGGCCATCGGGTAGAAGTTCTTCGACAGCGCCAGGTCTGTCTGGTTGCGGCCCGGCAGCCGGAACGCGGCGCGCTTCGAGTTGCCGTAAGTGCCATCGGCCGCCGGCTGGAAGGCCGCAGGGTTGATCCAGAACGGGAACGCCTGCTGGCCCGCGCCCGGATCCCCGACCTGGTCGGCGAAGAT
>DAIUEK010000016.1:0-12691 GCA_036845165.1 Vicinamibacterales bacterium
TCGGGCATCACCCGCTCGACGTGCGCCGGCCAGATCTCCACGGTCGCGCGGGCGCGGTGGGGCTGCGCGAGCCGGACCAACGCGTCCATGACGCCGACCGTCACGCTGTCGCGCACCCGAGCCTTCGCGTCTTTCACCGACACCGGCTCGGTGGTCGCCTCCGCCACCTGCCGCACGTGCGAATCGGGACCGACGATCTCGACCGTCGGCGGATCGGCGGACCAGCGGCCGACGACGAAGCCGGGCGCGGGCTCCCCTTCGATCGGCGGAACCACCGGCACTCTCCGCCGCGCCGACTTCTCCAGCTCGAGCGCGAGCGTGGAGGGGACGACCTGCGACACTTCGACGCCGAATGGCGCGCGGACCTCGTCGTTCCGGATGTGGAACAGGCGCGACCCCGCCCTGGCGCTGCTGAGATCGAGCACGGCGACGATTTCGCCGGCTTGCACGCGGCTCAGTACCGCGGACGATCCGCGGAGGCGCACGTCCACGGTGTCGGGCGTGTTTCCCACGATTTCCAGCGCCTCGGGAATGTTGCGGAACTCGAGCGGGACGCGAAGGCTGCGCTCGACGACGTGCTCGCCGGCGACCGTGACCCACAACAGCGACGCGAGCGCGAGCGCCAGGATCTTCAGGCCGAGGTTGCGGAAGGGGTGGTACCGCATCACCGTCCCCCGCCCGCGCGCGTGCCCCGGCGCTGCTGAATGAGGTTCCGCAGGCGCTCCCGCAGGTGGTCCGGCGTCAGGTCGCGCTCGATCTCCCCGTCGAGCGCAATCGAGATGTTCCCCGTCTCCTCCGACACCACGATCGCCGCGGCGTCGTTCTCCTCCGTCAGCCCGATCGCGGCGCGGTGGCGCGTGCCGAGCTCGCGGCTGAGCCGGGGGTTCACCGTCAGCGGCAGGAAGCAGGCGGCCGCTGCGATGCGCCCTTCCTGGAGGATGACCGCGCCGTCATGAAGCGGCGAACCCGGCCGGAAGATGGTCACGAGGAGATCGTAGGTCAGCGTCGCGTCGAGCGGGATGCCGCTCTCGATATAGTTCCTCAGCCCGATCTCGCGCTCGATGGCGACAATCGCGCCGATCCGCTGCTGCGACAGCATCGTGGTGGCGACGACGACCTCCTCGATGGTCTCGTCGGCCACTTCCTGGTGGTAGAAGTAGCGGAAGAACGGGGCCTGGCCGAAGTGCGCCAGCGCGCGGCGGATGTCGGACTGGAAGATGACGATCGCGGCGAACGCGACGTACACGAGCGCGTTCCGGATGAGCCAGTTGAGCGTCTGCAGCGGCGCCAGCTGCGAGACGTAGAACAGGCCGACCACAAGCAGGGATCCGACCGCCATCTGGACGCCGCGGGTCCCCCGGATGAGCTTCAGGACCTCATAGATGAGGACGGAGACGACCAGGATGTCGAGGAGATCCCACCAGCCGACCGGCGGCCGCTCCAGGAGGTTGGCGAGATAGTCCGACATTCGGACGTAGCTTATCGCAGGGCACAGGAGACACGAAGGGATGGAAAAGAAATGGTCTTTGGGGTGCCAGGACGAGCCGGCGGTATCCCAGGCTAGCCAGGGGCGCTGACGGATGCGATCGAAGCGTTTCGGATGAGGTCTGACACGCGGACGACGTCGACCATGTCGCGCACGCCGTGCACGCGGACGATGTGCGCGCCGAAGAGCACACTCGCGGCAACAGCCGCGGCTGAGCCCCATTCGCGTTCCGTCGCGGGACGCTCGCCGAGCGCGGCCGTCAGGAACGACTTGCGTGAGGGGCCCGACAGAATCGGCCGGTCGAGCACAGCCAGCGCGTCCAGCCGCGCCAGGACTTCATAGCTGTGCTCCGCGCGTTTCGCGAAACCGAGTCCCGGGTCGACGATGATCGCGTCGCGTGCCACGCCCGCACGCGTCGCCCGCGCGATCGCCTGTTCGAGCTCGCGCGCGACCTCTTCTGCGGGATCGTCGTACACGGCGAGATCGTACATGCCGCTCGGTCGCCCGCGCGTGTGCATCAGGATCAGTGCCGCGCCGGTCTCCGCGGCGACCGTGGCCAGCGCCGGCTCGTACTGGAGCCCGCTGATGTCGTTGATGATGGTCGCGCCGCTCGCCACCGCGGCCCGCGCAACCGACGCCTTGTAGGTGTCGATCGAGATGGGCACGTCCACGCGCGCGGCCAGCCGCTCCACGACCGGCAACACGCGCCGCAACTCTTCGTCTTCAGGGAGCGGCTCCGCCCCCGGCCGCGTGGATTCCCCGCCGATATCGAGGATGTCCGCGCCGTCGGCGACCATCCGAACACCGGCCTCGACGGCCCGGTCCAGCTCGAAGTGCTCGCCGCCGTCGGCGAACGAATCAGGGGTGATGTTCAGGATGCCCATCACCAGGGTCCGTGTACCCAGGTGCAACGGAGCTCGATTCGGGAGCGGGAGGGTGTAGAGGCGGCGGGGGTTCATCGAATTTGGTGATCTGGTGATTTGGTGATCTGGTGATTCGAAAGACTCTAAATCACCAAATCACGAAATCACAAAATCACCAGATCCGGTCATTCCTGCGTCAGCGGCTTGTTGAGCGACGGAATCGCCTGGCCGATGCCCGGGCGATCCTTGGCCGCCCTGCGCGCCTCTTCGACGGCGGGCGGCATCGCGGGCGGCTTGTGCGCCTCGAGCGCCTCGCCTGCGACGATGCGGCGGACCTGCTCGGCGTCGAGCACCTCGCGGACGAGGAGCTCCTCGGCGATGCGCTCGAGCGAGGCGCGGTGCTCCTCGAGCACGGCCTTGCCGCGCTCGTAGTTGCTCTGCACGAAACGCTTGATCTCGTGATCGATCCGGATGGCCGTGTCCTCACTGTAGTCCTGGCGCTGCGCGATCTCGCGGCCGAGGAAGATCTGCTCTTCCTTCTTGCCGAAGGTCAGCGGCCCCATGGCGTCGCTCATGCCCCACTCGCAGACCATCTTGCGGGCGAGCTCGGTCGAGCGCTCGAGGTCGTTCCCCGCGCCCGTGGTCATGCCGCCGTTGGTGATCTCTTCCGCGAGGCGGCCGCCGAGCAGGATCGCGATCTGATCGTTCAGGTAGTCGCGCGTGTAATTGTGCTTGTCCCCTTCCGGCAGCTGCATGGTCACGCCGAGCGCCATGCCGCGCGGGATGATCGTCACTTTGTGGACGGGGTCCGCGTGCGGCAGCATCACGGCGAGCAGCGCGTGCCCGGCCTCGTGGATCGCGGTGACCTTCTTCTCCTCATCGGAGATGATCATCGAGCGGCGCTCCGAGCCCATGAGGACCTTGTCCTTGGCGAACTCGAAGTCGTGCATGCGGACGGTCTTCTGGTTGTAGCGCGCGGCGTTCAGCGCCGCCTCGTTCACCAGGTTGGCCAGGTCCGCGCCGGAGAAGCCCGACGAGCCGCGCGCGAGCACGTGAATGTTCACGTCGTCCGCCAGCGGAATCTTCTTGGTGTGGACGGCGAGGATGCCCTCGCGCCCCTTCACGTCCGGCCGGTTGACCACGATGCGGCGATCGAAGCGGCCCGGGCGGAGGAGCGCGGGATCGAGGACGTCGGGGCGGTTCGTCGCGGCGACGAGAATGACCCCTTCGTTCGACTCGAAGCCGTCCATCTCGACGAGGAGCTGGTTCAGCGTCTGCTCGCGCTCGTCGTGGCCGCCGCCGAGGCCCGCGCCGCGATGGCGGCCAACGGCGTCGATCTCGTCGATGAAGACGATGCAGGGGGCGTTCTTCTTGCCCTGCTCGAACAGGTCGCGGACGCGCGACGCGCCGACGCCGACGAACATCTCGACGAAATCCGATCCGCTGATGGAGAAGAACGGCACGTTCGCTTCACCCGCGACCGCGCGCGCGAGGAGCGTCTTGCCGGTGCCGGGCGAGCCCATGAGCAGCACACCTTTGGGAATGCGGCCACCGAGCTTCTGGAATCTCTGGGGCTCCTTGAGGAACTCGATGATCTCCTGGAGCTCTTCCTTGGCCTCGTCGACCCCCGCAACGTCCTTGAACGTCACTTTCTTCTGCGAGCTGGACGAGAGCTTCGCGCGGCTCTTGCCGAACGAGAGCGCCTTGTTCCCGCCGCTCTGCATCTGCCGCATGATGAACAGCCAGAAGCCGATCATGAGGAGGATGGGAGCCCACGAGTACAGCAGCGTCGCCCAGGGACTCGTCGTCTCGGGCTTCGCGGTGATCTGGACGCCCTTTTCCGCGAGCTTGTTGCCGAGTCCTTCGAACTGCGACGGTGCGTAGGTCCGGAACTTCCCGAGGCCGTCGCCGCTCTGGGCCGTGGTCAGCGAACCGGTAATCTCGTTGCCGGTAATGGTGACCGCCGCCACTTCGTTCTTCTCCACGTGCTGGAGGAACGTCGAGAACGGCATCGGGTCCGGGCCGCGCTGGAACGACGTGGAAAATTGGTAGATCAGGACCACCACGACGATGAGGACCATCCAGAAGAGCAAGCTCTTGAGGGTCGAATTCAACCTTAAAGCCTCCTAAAAACGCCTGACTTTCAAGAGTAACACGCCTTGTGAGGGGTCCGTGACGCGAAAGTCCTCCGCCACGGCCTGCCCGACGACCCAGACAATCCGGTCGCGCCCGTCCACCACAAGAGGCAGCAAATCCCGCTCGTCCCGGGCCACTTTCCGGTCCACCAGGAAGTCCTGGAGCTTGCGGCCGCCGGGAGCCCCGAGCGGCCTGAACCGGTCCCCGGGCCGACGGCTCCTCACAGCCAGCGGCAGTTCGACCGCGCCTGCCGCCACCCCGACCTCGGCCCCGCGGCCGGTCCACTGCATCATTGGACGCGCGGCGCCGGCTTTTGTGCCCGAAAGCCGCTCGGCCCCGACCGCGATCCCCTGGGGCCCGAGCTCGACCTCTCCAGGGATAGACAACGAAAACGCAAAAGCGTTCGCACCCGCGTCGGGCCGCCCCCGCCCGGGCCGCAGGACGATGGTGCCGCCGGCGCGTACCGCATACTGCCCCGGCAGGCTGACAGCCCCCTCCTCGCCCGCGCTGGCTGCCAGCGCGAGCAGCCGCTCGACATGATCGAAGTTGATGGACTTCGGACCGGCCAGCCGCTGCAGTGCCGCCTGGGCCACCCGCGAGCCGAGCGCGCGCGGAGCGTCCAGGAGCCCGGCCGTATCGAGCCTGATTTCGCGTGGCGTCCGACCCGAGCCGGACGCTTCATCTGATAAGACGATCCGGGAGGCCAGTTTGATTGCCTGCTCGCGAAGAAATTCTTCGTCCTGGCGCGCCAGCGCCGCGTCCCTTGCGAGGACGCCGCTGACGCCCGGCGAAAAATGTGATTGCAGGTAGGGAATCACCTCGTGTCGGATGCGGTTCCTCGGGATGGAGACGTCCGCATTGGAGGAGTCTTCCCGGAACGCCTCCCCGCGTCCCGCCAGGTACTCACGGAGCGCGGCGCGCTCGATGTCGAGCAGCGGCCGCACCACGCGCCCGGCGCGCGGCTGGATCGCCGCGAGCCCCCGCGTGCCCGCGCCGCGCAGCAGGCGCAGCAGGAACGTTTCCGCCTGGTCCTCCCGGGTGTGCGCGACGGCAATGACGTCCGCCGGCAGGTCGTCGGCGACGCGGTTGAAAAACGCGTAGCGCGCGGACCGCGCGGCGTCCTCGACCGATCGCTTCTCCGCGCGCGCGAGTGCGGCGACGTCCGTCCGCTCCGCCCTGAACGTGACCCCGAGCCGCGCCGCGAGCGCGGCGCAGAACGCCTCGTCCGCGTCCGCCTCCGCGCCGCGGAGCTGATGATTCAGGTGCGCGACGCCGGCGACGCGCAGCGCGCCACCCTGCTCCAGTTCGCGCAGCAGGAGCAGGAGCGCGACGGAATCAGCGCCACCAGACAGAGCGATGACGACCCGACGGCCCGCCGCCAGCATGTCGAATCGCTGCATCGTCGTCAGGACGCGGGCCGTGAGGGTCATCGTGTGAATTGGGTCATTGCGGAATCGGGTAATCGGGTAATTCCAATTACCCAATTACTCGATTCTCAAATTACCCGATGAAAAGAGTGGTGCCGGTGCAGGGACTTGAACCCCGGACAACGCGGATATGAGCCGCGTGCTCTAACCAACTGAGCTACACCGGCGGGAACCACTGATTATAACTGAGGTTCTAGGGTTCTAGGGTTCTAGGGTTCTAGGGTTCTAGGGTTCTCTAGAGGGTTCTTAAGGTTCGATGAGCGCGGCGGCCAGCAACGGAATCATGATCTCGTGGTGGCCGACGAGCGAGTACCCCTTGCCGATGCCGGCGACCGGGCGCGAGACGACGTTGGTCTGCGGCCTGTACATCCGCATGAAATCGAGATTGACCGTGGTCAGGCCGTCCAGCGAGCGCCCCTGATTGCGCGCGAGCGCGACCGCCTTCAAAAAAACCTCGGGAAGGATGACGGCGGATCCGCAGTTCAGATACACGCCGTGCGCGAGCCGCGCGACGTTAGAGACGAAGTAGCGGAAGTCCCGCAGGCTGCCCTCGCCGATCGCGGCGCCTGAGGCGTGCGGGTGCATGTGAATGATGTCCGTGCCGATCGCGACGTGCACCGTTACGGGGATCTCGAGGCGCGCCGCCGACGCGACGATGCTGATGTCGGCGTGCGGCGGGCGCTCGGCGCAAAGATACCGTGCCACCGACTGGCCGAGGCCGAGCCCGTCCCTCACACCGTCGGTGATCGCGTCATTCAGCAGGCGTCCGGTTTCTTCCGCCATGCCGAACCGTCCAGGGCCGAGCGCCTCGTCGACGTCCTCGGACGTGGCCCCCGACAGCGCCAGCTCGAAGTCGTGGATGACGCCGGCGCCGTTGGTCGCGATCGCGGACACGAACCCGCGCTCCATGAGATCCACGAGGACGGGCGACAGCCCCGTCTTGATCACGTGCGCCCCGAGCCCCCAGATGATGCCGTGCCCGCCGTCGCGCGCGGCGCGCAACGCGGCGACGATCGCCTTGAAATCCGCCGCGGCCAGGATCGACGGCATCGAGGCGATCAAACCGGCGACGCCGCCGCCGGGCCGGTACGGCGCCGCGAAATCGGCCGCGTTGGCCTTGCTCTTCCTGGAGTCGAGCGGGTAGGTCCGCACGCCCGACAGGTCGAAGTCGTCGTAGGAGAACTTCACGGGTCAATGCTAAATCAGATCACCAGCATCGCGTCGCCATAGCTGTAAAACCTGTAGCGGTGCTCCACGGCCTCGGCATAGGCGCGGAGCACCCGTTCCCGGCCCGCGAACGCCGCCACGAGCATCAGCAGCGACGACTTCGGCAGGTGAAAATTCGTCATGAGCCCGGAGATCACCCGGAAGTCGAACCCGGGATGGATGAAGAGCTCCGCCCGGGCGCGCCCGGCGCGCACCCGGCCGCTGCCCCGCTCGGCCGCATCCTCGATCGCGCGCGTCGTCGTCGTGCCGATCGCGACGATGCGCCGTCCGGCGTCGAGGGCGGCATTGATCGCCGCCGCGGCGGCGGCCGAGATCTCGTACGGTTCGGGATCGACGGCGTGATCCTCGACCTGTTCGACGCGCACGGGCTTGAAGGTGCCGTAGCCGACGTGCAGCGTGACGGCGACGCGCTGCACGCCGGCTCCGTCGAGCGCGGCGAGGAGCGGATCGTCAAAGTGCAGCCCCGCGGTCGGCGCCGCGATGGATCCGCGCTCGGCCGCGAACACGGTCTGGTATCGCTCGCGATCCTCGGGCGCGTCCGCGCGGTGGATGTAGGGCGGCAGCGGCACGTGGCCCATCGCATCGACGAGGGCGTCGACGTCGCCGCCCGCGTCCGCCCACAACCGGATCGACCGGCGCCCGAAGAACTGGCGCTCCAGGATCTCCGCCATCAGCACCCTCGCGTCGCTCCCGCCCTGTCGAGGGGCGAATTTCACGATCGCGCCCGGCTTCAGCTTCTGCCCCGGGTGCACGAGGGCGGACCAGGTCTGTTCGAGGATCGAGGACCGAGGACCGAGGATCGGTTCTTCCCTCGCTAGCAGCAGACATTCAACGGCGCCGCCGCTCGGGACGCGGTGGCCGAGGAGGCGGGCGGGGAATACGCGACTGTCGTTCGCCACGAGCAGATCGCCAGATCGGAGATACCGCGCGAGGTCGCGAATCCTGGCGTGGGCGGTCACCCCGGAGTGCCGATCGAGCACCAGGAGCTTCGACTCACCCCGCGGCAAGGCGTGCTGCGCAATTAGCGCGTCGGGAAGATGGAAATCGAAATCCGCGACTTTCACCGGCCTCCAGCCTCCAACCTCCAACCTCCAACCTCCAACCAAGTACAATCAATTCTAATGGCCGACGCCGAATCGACGTCCGAGGACGGGCTCGAGCCCGCAGCCCACCCGCTCGCACCAACGGTAGGGGCGCCGGGTGAGCCGGCCCCCGTCGTCGTCGATTCGCCGGTCGGGATCCGCAATGTCTCGCTGTCGGTGATCGCGACGGTGGCCGTCATTCTGCTGTTGCAGTACGCCAGCACCGTTTTCATCCCGTTCGTCCTCGCGATTCTGATCAGTCACGCGCTCGGTCCGCCGGTCACGTCTCTGGCAAAGCACGGCATCCCGCCGGCGGTCGGCGCCGGGGTGGTGCTCCTGCTGCTGCTCACCGCGCTCGGCCTGGGGGTTTACTCACTCAGAGCACAGGCGGCGCAGATCGTCGAGCAGGTGCCCGCGGCGGCGCAGCGTATTCGCGAGCGGCTGAAGGAAAACCGGCAGCAGCCGGGAGGCGTGGTCGAGAGCGTCCAGCGCGCCGCGAAGGAGGTCGAGAAGACCGCCAACGAGGCGACCCCGGCGACGGCGGCCGCGACATCGCCGAAAGGCCGTGTCACCCAGGTCGAAGTCGTGCAGCCGACGGTCGATCTGTGGAGCTACATCTGGTCGGGCGGCATGACGATCCTCGGCGTCCTCGGCCAGTTCACGCTGGTGATCTTTCTCGTCTACTTCTTCCTGGTCACCGGGGACTTGTACAAGCGGAAGCTGGTGAAGATCGCCGGGCCGACGTTCTCCAAGAAAAAGCTGACGGTGCAGATTCTCGACGAGATCAATCGCCAGATCGAGAGCTTCATGCGGGTACAGGTGCTGACGAGCGTGGTGGTCGCCGTCGCGACGTCGGCGGCGTTGTGGTGGTTCGGCCTCCAGCAGTTCGTGATCTGGGGGCTGCTGGCCGGCATCTTCAATTCCATCCCGTACCTCGGACCGATCCTCGTGACGGGCGGTCTCAGCCTCGTCGCCTTCATCCAGTTCGACGACGTGCCGAAGACCCTGACGATTTGCGCCGTCGCGTTCGCGATCACCAGCGTCGAAGGCTTCCTGCTGACGCCCGCGCTCATGAGCCGCGCCGCGCGGATCAATTCCGCCGCGATCTTCACCGGCCTGCTCTTCTGGAGCTGGGTCTGGGGCGTCTGGGGCACCATCCTCGCCGTGCCCATGCTGATGATGATCAAGGCGGTCTGCGATCACATCGAAGACCTGCAGCCGATCGGCGAGCTGCTCGGCGAGTAGCGGCGGCCGTGTCAGATCAGGTGATGCCGGATCCAGAGGGCCAGCGCCGCCAGGACAAGGATGGGCACCACCGCGATGCCGATCACGACCACCGCGCACAGGATCACGAACAGCCAGTCGCCCGATGAGGGCCTGGTGCCGGCCGTCGCGTGACGCTCGAGCAGCGCGAGGTTCCAGTCGTTCGCCTTCCAGGCGACGTCGAACAGATCGCCGACAACGGGGAGCGCGCCGGCGCCGGCGTCGATGAGCGCGTTGAGCACCATGCGCGCGAGCACGACCTTCGGGACGCGCAGGCGCGCGCCGTGCCAGATGAAGAACAGCGACAGCACCGGCGTCGCGAGATCGCCGATGCCGGGAATCAGCCCCAGGATCGGATCGAGCCCGAAGGTGATCTGCGTGCCGGGGATGCGGAACGCGCTGTCGAACAGGCGCGCCCAGCGGCGGAGGAGATCGAGCCCGCGAGGATCCGGCGGCGGCATCAGGGATCAGCCTACCCTCTTCCCATATTCGGCATTCAGCATTGTTCTGTGGTACCAAGGTCTGCTGTGCATAACCGATCGATGAGAGTCTGGCCGGGAGTCCCCTATCCGCTCGGTGCGACCTGGGACGGCGTCGGCGTCAACTTCGCCCTCTTCTCGGAACACGCCACGCGGGTCGAGCTCTGCCTGTTCGACTCGCGCGAAGCCGAGAGCGAGTCGCTCACCATCACGCTGACCGAACAGACCGACATGGTCTGGCATGGCTATCTGCCGGACGTCCGGCCGGGCCAGCTCTACGGTTATCGCGTGCACGGGCCGTACGACCCGCACAAGGGGCACCGGTTCAATCCCCACAAGGTCCTGCTCGATCCGTACGCGCGCGTGGTCGGACGGCCGGTCGAGTGGAACGGGTCGCTGTTCGGCTTCCGCACGGGAGAGGACGACACGACGTTCGACGAACGCGACAGCGCCCCGCACGCCCCGCTCGCGGCGGTCGTCGACGGCGCCTTCACATGGGGCGAGGACCGCCCGCTGCGGACGGCGTGGCACGAAACGCTGATCTACGAGCTGCACGTGAAGGGGTTCACGGCCCTCCACCCGGCCATGCCCGAGCGGTTGCGCGGCACGTATCTCGGCCTCGCGTCCGAACCGGCGATCCAGCACCTCGTCTCGCTCGGCGTGACCGCCGTCGAGCTGATGCCGGTCCATCACCACATGGACGACTGGCACCTCGCGCAGCGCGGCCTCGGGAACTACTGGGGCTACAACACGCTGGCGTACTTCGCGCCGGACTCACGGTACTCGACGTCTTTGTCCCCGCTCGAGTGCGTGCGCGAATTCAAGATGATGGTGCGCGCACTGCACGCCGCCGGCCTCGAAGTCATCCTCGACGTCGTCTACAACCACACGGCGGAAGGCAACCACGTCGGGCCGACGGTGTCGCTGCGCGGCATCGACAACGCGACGTACTACCGCCTCCAGCCGCACGCGCCGCGCTACTACGAGGATTTCACGGGGTGCGGCAACACGCTGAACATGCGCAGCCCGCGCGTGTTGCAGCTGATCATGGACAGCCTGCGCTACTGGGTCACGGAGATGCACGTCGACGGTTTTCGCTTCGACCTGGCGAGCGCACTGGCGCGTGAGTTGCACGCCGTGGACAAGCTCGGCGCGTTCTTTGACATCATCCACCAGGACCCGATCCTCTCCCAGGTCAAGCTGATCGCCGAGCCGTGGGACCTGGGAGAAGGCGGCTACCAGGTCGGGAACTTTCCGACGAAGTGGACGGAGTGGAACGGGAAGTATCGCGACGCGGTGCGCCGCTTCTGGCGCGGCGACGGCGGCGCGCTCTCCGAGCTCTCCACCCGCCTGTCCGGCAGCAGCGACCTCTACGAGCAGGGCGGACGCCGCCCCTCCGCGAGCATCAACTTCATCACCGCGCACGACGGCTTCACGCTCGCGGACCTCGTCAGCTACAACGACAAACACAACGAGGCGAACGGCGAGGACAACGCCGACGGCGAGAACCACAACCTCAGCTGGAACGGCGGCGCCGAGGGAGAGACGACGGACCAGCGCATCCTGGATCTGCGCGCCCGCCAGCGGCGGAACTTCATCGCGACGCTGCTCTTTTCCGTGGGTGTCCCGATGCTAAGCGGCGGCGACGAGCTCGTCCGCACACAGCGGGGGAACAACAACGCGTACTGCCAGGACAACGAGGTCAGCTGGACCGACTGGACGCCGACGTCGGAACGGCAGGATTTTCTGGAGTTCACGCGGCGCGTGATCCGGATCTGGCGCGATCACCCGGTGCTGCGGCGCCGCAAGTTCTTTCAGGGACGGCGCATCCGCGGCGCCGGCGTGCTCGACATCGCCTGGCTCGATGCGGCGGGCGTCGAGATGGCCGACGAGACGTGGAACTCGCCTGACGTGCGCGGGCTCGGCGTCCGACTGAGCGGCGACGCGATCCAGGAAGTGAACGAGCGCGGCGAACGGATCGTCGGGGACACCCTGCTCCTCATGCTGAACGCCGGCGACGGGCACATCGCGTTTGTGCTCCCGCCGACCGATCCGATCGAGCGCTGGGACACGCTCCTCGACACCGCGGACCCGTGGCAGCAACCGCGGCGCCTGCGCGCCGGGGATCGCTACGAGCTGCAGGGGCGGTCGATGGCCGTGCTGAAGTTGAGCAGCCGCAAGGTGGATCTCCGTCGCTCGGCCGACTGGGGGCCGCAGGGAGTCTTGTAATTGGCGATTGGCGATTGGCGAAGAGAACCGCGAAGAAGAAAACGACCGCATCCCTCGCCCCGCCTGGATCCCCATTCCCCTGCGTGGGCTCATGGAGCTGCTGGGGTGTTGTTGTAGATGTTGTTCTCGTGATTGCCTGACTCCGACCACGCCACCTTGAAGAAGTCGGGGTACACGAGCATCGCGGCGGTCGACATAAAGCCGCCCCCCGAGTGGCCCCAGATCCCCACGCGGTTGATGTCGACGTACGCATAGCGGTGCGCGAGCTGCTCGATCGCCGCCTTCTTGTCCGCCAGCCCATAGTCGCGCAGGTTGCCATAACCGAAGTTGTGGTACCACGTCGACCGCTGCGGGTTGCCGCCGCGATTGCCGACCTCGATCACGATGAAGCCGTACTGCGCGAGCGACATGCTCGAGCTCCGCGGATTGAACGTCTTGGTCACGCTCTCGGTCTGCGGCCCCGGGTAGACGTAGGCGATGACGGGGTATTTCTTCGCGG
>DAIUEK010000017.1:0-4193 GCA_036845165.1 Vicinamibacterales bacterium
ATGTAGTAGTCGCTCGTTTCGGCGTCAATCCTCTTCAGCGCCTTGTCGAAATCGTTCGAATTGACCACGGCGATCCCGCCGGTGAGATCGGCAATCACCCGGAGGCTGCTCTGCGTCTCGCGAATGTGATCCTGCCAGTCCACCGTGTCGAGCGCCGTCTCGTCGAGGTCCGGACCGCCGACCAGGCCGCGCGGGTCGATCGTGTAGATCGTGGTGTTCGAGCGGTTCGCCGCGCGCGTGAGCTCCGAGAGCTCGGCCGCCAGGTCCGCCGCCGCGAACTCGTTGCCGCTCTTCGAGAACGGGTTCGTACTGCTGCTGGTGTCGGTCGAACTGGAGCCGTCGCTGTTGGTGGTGCTGCTGCTGGCCCCCATCTGCGCGTCGCGATCGGCCGCCGCCTTGGCGCGCGACTTCGAAAACGGATCGAAATCGTACCCGTCGCTCACGTAGATGAACGCCTTACGGCGGTTGTGCACCTGCTCCAGGTTCTTCAACACGTCGTACGCCGTCGAAAAGGCGACGTGCGCGCGGTACCGGACTTCGGGCGGCCCCTGCGATCCGTCCGGCGTCTCGATGAGTTCCGATGGCTTCAGCCCGTTGCCCGCGATCTTGGAAATCGCTTCGTCGAGCCGCTTGCGATCGTACGTCATGTCGACCGCGATGGACGAAGGGCCGGTCGACACGATGCCGAACATGTCCCCGTCGTGAATGAGCTCCTTCTCGATTTTCTTGAACAGGTCGCGGATGCGCCCCGTGTTCCGGAAATCCATGTGGAGGTCGTCCACGAAGATCATGAAGATGCGGCCCGACGCGTCGTTGGTCGGCCGGGCGGGCGGCAGCAGGATCCCTTCCTGGACCGGGGGAGGCGGCGCTTCGATGCTGTTCAGCAGCCGGCCGCCGTGATACAGCACGAACGTGTTCACGTCCTGCTTCACGCCGTCTTCGTAGACCTCGAAGTCCCCCTTGCCCAGGGTCGAGACGAACTGTCCCTGGTTGTCGCGGACGATGACGTCCGAGGTGACGAGATCGACGCTGCGGCGGATGACTTCGCGAGACACCTGCGGCGCGACGAGCACTCCTTCGGGCTTCTTGTCCGGTGGGGTCTGTGCTTGTGCGGCAACGCCGACGCCTGCCGCGAGTAGAGCTAACGCGGCGAACAACTTACGCATCATTTCATTATACCTGCCGGCGCCGGTTTCCTGCCCGCGGGCGGCCGGGCGGGCCCTGGCGAGGAGGCGCTACCCGCGGCGACGGCGCCGCGAATGGCGGCCGACGACCGCGCGCAGCCCTTCGAACACGGTCTCGTATTGCTCGAGCGCCGCGGACACCTCATCCGCGGTCACCCACGCGTCGGGATTTAGACGCTCGGCGCGCTGCTTCAGCTCTTCCCGGGCCTCTTCTTCCAGCGGACGCTCGGCAATGCGCGCCATGACCTCGGCGTACCGCGCGCGCAGCCGCACGAGCCCCTCCGCTCCCAGCCGGGCGAACGAGGCGGAGGCGCGATCGGCCTCGGTCGGTTCAAGAGATTGAACCGGCTCTCGGGCTTCTGCGGGTTCTGCGGGTTCTCCGGCTTCCCGCGGCTCTGCGGGTACTGCGGTGTCTGCCGGCTCGACCAGTTGGACAGATTCGACCGGTTCGACGGGTTCAACAGCCGCCGGCGGCGCGGGTTCGGGCCCGACGGGAGGCTCCGGGGAACGGGCGGCGGGTGTCGGCGCGTTGTTGCCGCGCGACTTCTGGGACGACCGGTCGCGACGGTCGCGACCCTCACGCCCTTCGCGACCATCGCGGCGCGCGGGCGCATCGCCAGCCGGCGGAGCCTTGAGGATGCGGGTCCAGTCGAACTCGACGTCGGGGTTGTGCTGCTCCAGGAGGCGAATCGCCGCTTCGTCGATCGGCGCGCGGCCGACGCGTACGCCCGGCGGCGTACGGAACCAGTACAACACCCGCTGCCCCTTGCCGCGCCGGCGCCCGCCGACGTGCACCACGGCCGTCGTTTCATAGCCGCGGCGGTCGCGGTTGAACCGCAAGTTTGGCAGGGCTTACTTCCTTTTTGCGGGACGCGCGGACTTCTTCGCGGGCGCGGCTTTCTTCCGCGGCGCCGCCTTGGCGGCCGGCTTCCTGGCCGCCGGGGCCTTCCGCGCGGGCGCGGCGGGGCGTTTCGGGACCGCGCGCCGGGCCGCGGCGCGCTCGGGATCCGCCGGTCCGGCCTTCTCACTCGACTTCTGGACGAGCGTGAATCGCGTCTGGTCCGCCAGCGAGTGGAAACTCCAGATCTCGGCGACCGTGACCTGGTTTTCCACGCAGAGACGCCGCGCGATGTCGACCGCGTTCACCGGCACGTACAAATGGAAGGGGGCCTTGGCTCGACCGAAATGGGCCCATTGGGCCATCGCCTCGAGGTGGTTGACGGACTCCCCCGTCTCGACCTCGATGATGCCTTCGAGCCGATGGGCCTTGTCCTGCGAGGTCAGGAGGAGATCGGGAAACATCTGCCCGGGCCCGATCTTCAGGCTGGCCGTCTGCTCATCCCCGACATTCGCCGCGACGTCGTGCTTCCGCTTCAGCTTCGCCTGCAGAAGCCGGATGACACGGTCGTGCTCGAGCTGCTCTCTGACCGGCCGAACCAGAATCGGACTCAAGACACCTCCGGAAAACCCGTAATCGTAACGCACTTGGGCGACTCGTGTATAGACCTTCCTCGAAGGGGGCGGATTCCCCGTATCCTTGACGCGCATCTCTTTTAGCTTCAAAATGATGCGGTGATTGCCCCGGCCGAGAGTCCGCTCGCCGAATCCGCGACGAAGACCATCCTCATTGTGGACGACGACCGGTCGGTCGCCGATACCTTCGCGCGCATGCTCAAACTCGAAGGATTCGAGGTGGCGACCGCCGTCAACGCGGAGTCGGGACTCGAGCTGGCCGACCACGTCCGGCCGAACGCGATTATCCTCGACATGCGCATGCCCATTACCAATGGGTTGCAGTTTCTGCGCATGGTCCGGGCGAAACCCCATCTGGTCGAAATTCCCGTCGCCATCGTGACTGGCGATTACTTCCTGTCAGACCCCATCCAGCAGGAACTGAAATCCCTCGGCGCCGCGATCCGTTTCAAGCCGCTGTGGCTCGAGGATCTCATCGCGCTCGCGAAGACCCTCGTCGCCTAAGTAATTTCGTCGTGAACGATCGCTTCCTGCGCGCCTGCCGACGACAGCCCGTCGATGCCACGCCTGTCTGGTTCATGCGCCAGGCGGGGCGATACATGTCGGAGTACCGCTCGCTGCGCGAACGCTATTCCCTGCTCGAGATCTGCCGCCAGCCGGAGCTCGCCGTGGCCGTCACGCTGCAGCCCGTCGAGGCGATCGACGTCGACGCGGCGATCCTGTTTTCCGACCTCCTGCTGCCCTTCACGCCGATGGGGCTCGCCTTCGATTTCGTCAAGGGGGAAGGGCCGTCCATCGCGGCGCCGATTCGGCACGCGTCCGACGTCGATCGCGTCCGCATCGTCGAGCCGCGTGACGGCCTGGCGCACGTGCTGACGACCATCCGGCTGCTCCGGCCGGCGCTCGCCGGCCGGGTTCCGCTCATCGGCTTCGGCGGCGCGCCGTTCACGCTGGCCGCCTATGCGATCGAAGGCGGGCCGTCGACGAACTACGCGACGGCGAAGGCGTTCATGTATGCGCAGCCGGAGGCGTGGCACCGGCTCTGCGACCGGTTCGCCACCGTCATCGCCGACTACATGCGCGCGCAGGTCGAGGCGGGCGTGCAGGCCGTGCAGATTTTCGATTCCTGGGTCGGACAGTTGTCGCGCACCGACTACCGCGAGTTCGCGCTGCCCCACACGAAGAAGATTTTCGACGCGCTCGCGGACTCCGGTGTCCCGACGATTCACTTCGGGGTCGGGACCGGCGCGATCCTGCCGGACATGAAGGACGCCGGCGGGGACGTGATTGGCGTGGACTGGCGCCAGGGGCTCGACGAGGCCTGGACCGTGATCGGCCACGACCGCGCCATCCAGGGGAACCTCGATCCGACGTTGCTGCTCGCGCCGATGGAACGCATGCTCGGCGCCGCGGACGACGTGCTGCGCCGCGCCGCCGGGCGTCCTGGACACATCTTCAATCTCGGCCACGGCATATTGCCCAACACCTCGCTGGAGAACGTTCAAGCGCTCGCGCGACACGTTCATGGCTTTAGGC
>DAIUEK010000017.1:4293-12492 GCA_036845165.1 Vicinamibacterales bacterium
AACACCTCGCTGGAGAACGTTCAAGCGCTCGCGCGACACGTTCATGGCTTTAGGCTTTAGGCCTGACGTCGTCATCATCGGAGCCGGCATCACGGGCCTGGCCGCCGCATACGACGTCGTGCGTCGCGGCCTGCGGCCGGTGGTGCTCGAGGCGTCCTCGCGCCCCGGCGGACTGATTTTCACCGAGCAGATCGACGGCTTCACGATCGACGCGGGCCCCGATTCCGTGCTATCGGCGAAGCCCGCGGCGCTCGAGCTCGCGCGCGCGCTGGGTCTCGATGCCGAGTTGCAGGCGGTGCGTCCGCCCGGCGGCGCGTTCGTGCTGCGGGGCCACACCCTGCACCCGCTGCCGCGTCCGTCGGTGCTCGGAATCCCGAAGACGTGGGGGGCGCTCGCCGGCTACTCGCTCCTCTCCCCCGCCGCGCGCGCCCGCCTGGCGCTCGAACCGCTCGTACCCGCGCGACGCGACGAGGGGGACGAGTCGATCGGATCCTTCTTCCGCCGGCGGTTCGGCCGCGCCTCCGTCGATCTCATCGCGCAACCGCTGCTCGGAGGCATCCACGCCGGAGACATCGAGACGCTCTCGATGCGATCGCTGTTTCCACGGCTCCTCGAGATCGAACGCACGGACGGCAGCGTCCTGCGTGCGGCTCCTTCGGGGTCGACAGGCGTGTCCCCCTTCGTCTCGCTGCGCGGCGGCATGTCGACGCTCGTGCACGCGCTCGAGCGCGCGCTCCCCCCCGGCACGATCCGCTGCGGGGCTGCCGTCGACACGCTCGAACGCACGGCATCGGGGTGGCGCGTGCCTCACGCGCAAGGCCGTGCGGTGATCCTGGCGGTACCTGCACACGTGGCCGCGCGGCTCCTCGCGCCCATCGACGCCGAGGCCGCGGACGTGTGCGCGCAGGTGCCATACGTGTCGACCGTCAGCGTGGCGCTCGCGTGGCCGCGGCAGGCGATCGCCCATCCGCTGACCGGCACCGGCTTCGTCGTCGCGCGGCGCCACAGCGACGTCCGCATCACCGCCTGCACCTGGGTGTCGTCCAAGTGGGAAGACCGCGCTCCTGAGGGCGCCGTCCTGCTGCGCGCCTTCCTCGGCGGCGCGCACGACCCCGACGTCGTCTCGATGACAGACGAGGCGCTCGTCGCCATCGTGCGCGGGGATCTGGACCGTGTGCTCGGTATCACCGCGCCGCCGTCCCTCGCGCGCGTGCACCGCTGGCCGCATGCCGGTGCGCAGCACACGGTTGGCCACCTGGCGCGGGTCGACGCCCTCGAGCGACGGCTCGCCCGCCACGGCGGACTGTTCGTCGCCGGCAGCGGCTTCCGGGCGGTGGGGATCCCCGATTGTGTGGCGGACGCGCGGCGCGTGGCCGCGGACGTAGCAACCTTTCTCGACTCTACCCGTAGGCCCGACCTTTAGGTCGGGCGTGCCGGAACGAGCGAGTTGCTGATTCCATCACGCCCGACCTAAACGTCGGGCCTACGGGTGTACGATATGCGGATGGTGAGATCGCTGGTCGTGTTCGCTGTGGCGGTATTGACTTCGGGCACGGTGGCGGCGCGGCAGGCGCCGGCGCCGGACGTGAACAAGCTCCTCGCGGACATCCGCGCGAAGGACAAGGGGCAGCTCGCCGTCTCCGAAGAGGACGGCAAATTCCTGCGGCTGTTAATCGCGTCGAGCGGCCGCAAGCGCGCGCTCGAAATCGGCGGCGCCAGCGGCTACGGCGCGATCTGGATGGCGCAGGGGCTGCGCGCGACGGGGGGCACGCTCGTGTCGATCGAGTACGACCCGGTCCGCGCGCGCGAGCTCGCGGACAACATCAGGAAGGCCGGGCTCACAGACGTGGTGCACGTCGTGGCCGGCGACGCGTTCGTGGAAATCCCGAAGCTGCCAGGGACGTTCGACTTCGTGTTCCTCGACGCCTGGAAGCGCGACTACAGGAAGTTCTTCGAGATGGTGTATCCGCGGCTGGACAAGGGGGGCCTGTTCACGGCGCACAACGTGGTGAACAAGAAAAACGAGATGGGAGACTTCCTCGACGCCATCCAGCGAAATCCTTCTCTGTGGACGGCCATCGTGTCGCCGGCCGGCGAAGGCATCTCGCTGTCGTATAAACGATGAAGGCGGACTTAAAGACCCGCCCGCCTACGGGCAGGTCCGGCGCTGCGGCCGAACCCTATTTGTCCGCGGCGACCGGCTGGGCGGCAGCCTTGGCCTTGACCGTACGCTTCTTGCGGGGCTTCCCCGTGCGCAGGCCCGCCGGCACCGGCTCGTTGCTCGGTTCCAGCTTCGACATGCTGGTCATGAATTTCTTGACACCGTGTTCATCGAACTGGACTCGCGTGTAGGCGTCCTCGATCGCCACCACGGATCCCAGACCGTAGGTCGGCTCGACCACACGGGCGCCGACCTCGAAACGCTTCATCCTGAGGCTCCCTTCGACCCAGCAGCGTGGAACCGTCCCATACGGACGGGCTCGCCACCGCAACTCGTAGACTATCAGGCTCTTATCGTCCGCGTCAAATTTCACTTCGCTCGGTGGGGCCCCTTGACATTCCCCACCTCGCTGCGCGCTCGCGGCGGCCTGACGGCCGCTTCCCTCCGGCGCTCGCTTGCGGTCGCCCACGCGACTCACGCCGGGCGGGTATCCTAGGGGGATGCCTCGCCCCGTTCACATCATCGGCGTGTCCCTCGATCTTGGCGGTAACCGCCGCGGCGTCGACATGGGTCCGTCCGCCGTCCGCATCGCCGGCCTCGGCGAGCGGCTCGCCGCGCTCGGGATTCCCGTCGTCGATGCCGGCGATCTCGTAGCCCCCATTCCCGAAACCAAAGCCCTCGGCGACCCGACCAAGAAATACATCCGTGAGATCGCGCGCGTCTGCGAGCGGTTATATAAGACGTCGCTCGGGGTCCTCGAAAAAGGCGGCATTCCGCTCGTCCTCGGCGGCGATCATTCACTCGCCGCAGGCTCAGTTGCGGCGACCGCCGACTTCCTCCGCCGCGACGACACGCCGCTGGGCCTCATCTGGGTCGATGCGCACGGCGACATGAACACGCCGGCCACCTCCTCGAGCGGCAACGTGCACGGCATGCCGCTGGCGGCGCTGCTCGGCAGCGAGCCCGCGGAGCTGTCCAGGATTGGCGGCTTCTCCCCGAAGGTCCTGCCGGAACGCACCGTGCTGATCGGCATCCGCAACCTGGACGACCGGGAGAAGGAACGGATTCGCGAGGCGGGCGTGCGCGTCTTCACGATGAAGGACATCGACCGCTCGGGTATCGCCAAGGTCGTCGAAGAGGCGATCGCGATCGCCGGCACGGGGGCCGGCGGGATTCACGTGTCGTTCGATCTCGACGTCTGCGATCCCTCGATCGCGCCCGGCGTGGGCACGCCCGTCAAGGGAGGGCTCAATTACCGGGAGGCGCACATGCTGATGGAGATGGTGGCCGACTCGGGCCTGCTTCGGGCGCTGGATCTGGTCGAGGTGAATCCGATCCTCGACGACCGCAACATGACGGCGATCCTCGGCGCGGAACTGGCCTCGTCTGCGCTCGGCCAGAAGATCATCTGACCTGAATCAGCGCGCGATCGAGATTCGTGCTCGTGTTAGGATCGGTGGTCCTGTGACCTGGTAGCTCAGTGGTAGAGCATGTGACTTTTAATCACAGGGTCGTGGGTTCGATCCCCACCCGGGTCATCTAACTGTGCTGCCCGTACTGTTCCGCATCGGCTCCCTCGACATCACCAGCTTCGGCGTCATGGTGGCGCTCGGCGCGATGGCCGGCCTCTGGCTGTTCCGCAAGGAGCTCGCGCGATCGGGGCTCCCGGCCGCGGCGCTCGACGCCGCCGTCTACGGGCTCGTGGGGGGACTCCTCGGCTCGAAGCTGCTCTACGTCTTCGAGCACCTCAACGAAGGATCCTTCTTCGGCCTCCTGCTCGATCGCGGCGGCATGAGCTGGTTCGGCGGCTTCGCCGGCGGGCTGCTCACCGGCTGGGCCACGATCCGCGCGAAACACTGGCCGATGATGGCGGTGCTCGCCGCCGCGACGCCGGCGCTCGCCGTCGGGCAGATGCTCGGACGCATCGGCTGCTTCCTGGTGGGAGACGACTACGGGCATCCCACGTCGCTGCCGTGGGGCGTGGCGTTTCCGCAGGGCCTGCCGCCGACCACCGAGCGCGTCCACCCGACGCAGATTTACGAAGCGATCTTCCTCGCGCTGCTGGCGTGGGTGCTCATCCGCTGGCGACGCCGCGGGATTTCAGATCGCACCGTCCTCGGACGCTACCTCGTCATCGCGGGAGCGTTTCGCTTCGCGCTGGAGTTCGTCCGCGTCAACACGCGCGTCCTGGGGCCGCTGACGGTGGCCCAGATCTTTGCCGTGGCGGTGGTCGTCTTGGGACTCGTGGTGCTGCGGCCCACGCGACAGGCGTGAGCTGCTCGGCGCGGATGGTCCCAAACCCCGAAAACCCACCTCAGCCGCGCGCCGCTGTGTTATCGTGTGCGCGACCGGTCGAGACGACGCACATCAAATTAAATGGCGACTTGTCCTCGCTGCAAGGGCCACCTTACAGATGGGCATCGCTGCCCCAGCCGCCGCGGATACGTCATCGCGGAGATCGTCGCATGCGCAATCGCAGGCGGCCTGGCCGGCCTGCTCCTCCTGGCGGCCTTTGATCCACGCGGCCAGGCGACCGACATGGACGTGATAGCCATGGCGGCCGGCTCCCTTGTCGCCGTCCTCATCAACCGCACCCTGCGCGGATAACCTTTCCTGTCACGGCAGCGTTCTTGCTCAGTGCGGCCCCCGAGGTCCACGGGGGGGCGCACGATGTCCGAATTACAGACAGTCACGGCCGAAACGCTCGCGATTCCGTCTGCAGCCGCACCGATCGCGCTGCCGCTCGTCCTCATCGCCGACGCCGACGCCGATTCGTGCCGGCGCCGCGTGCGGCAACTCCAGAATCGCGGCTTCCGCGTGGCCGTCGCGCGCACGGCGTTCGAAGCCATCGTCAAGGCCTCCTGCCACCTCCCTGACCTGATTCTCGTGGACGCGTCGCTCGGCGATGCGGACGCGCAAGAGACGGCAAAATTGTTATCCACGTGTCCCGCGACAGCGCACATTCCGATCGTGCGCCTTACCCCGGGCCGCCGGCTGCCCAACCGCGTCTTCGCCACCGCCCGGTAAACAGCAGGCCCCTGCCTTCGCGCGAGGGCCCTCTGGCGGCTGGGTCTGAAAGGCGTGCGGGGCTTCCTATGCGATCGACGCGCTGAAGTCTTCGTAACTGCCCTTGAAGTCGGTGATCGTCCCGGGCTCGACCTGCCACACGCGGGTGCCGACCTCTTCCATAAGGTCCTGGTCGTGCGTGACGAGCAGCACCGTCCCCTCGTACTTCTGCAGCGCGACGTTGAGCGCGTTGATCGACTCGAGGTCGAGATGGTTCGTCGGCTCGTCGAGGACGAGCACGTTCGGCTTCAGCAGCATGATGCGGCAGAACAGCAGCCGCGCGGTCTCGCCGCCCGACAGCGCCGCCGTCGGCTTCAGGCCTTCTTCGCCGGTGAAGAGCATCTGGCCGAGGAGGCCGTGGATGTCCTGGCGCGCGGCATCCGGATCGAACTGGTGCAGCCACTCGACGGCCGTCAGCCCCTTCGTGATGAGGCCGGTCGAGTCCTGGGGGAAGTACCCGACGGACACTTCGTGTCCAAAGCGGATGGACCCCTCGTCCCGATCCCCCGGCGCGGCGTCGACGCCCGGCGCGTCCGCCAGCAGCGCCTTCAGCAGCGTCGTCTTGCCGACGCCGTTTCGCCCGACGATGACGATCTTCTCGCCGCGGTTGACGATGGCGTCGAAGTCGTCGATGACCCGGGCGGCGCCGAAGCGCTTCGAGATGCCCTTGATCTCCATCGCCATGCGGCCCGACGGGCGGTTCATCTTGAAGTTGATGTAGGGGCGCTGGATGTTCGAGCGCGCCAGCTCGGTCGTCTGCAGCCGCTCGACTTCCTTGCGGCGCGAGGTGACCTGGCTCGCGCGCGTGCCGGCCGAGAACCGCGCGATGAAGTCGTTCAGCTGCGCGATCTTCTTCTCGCGCTGCGCGTTGTCCGACTCCACTTTCGAGCGGATCTGCGTCTTGGCGACGACCATGTCGTCGTAGCCGCCGGTGTAGGTGATGATCGTCTGGTAGTCGATGTCCGCGATGTGGGTGCAGACGCCGTTCAGGAAGTGCCGGTCGTGCGAGATCACGATGAGCGTGCCCTGATACCGGACCAGGAAATCGCGCAGCCAGTGGATCGAGTCGAGGTCGAGGTGGTTCGTCGGCTCGTCCAGCAGCAGCCCCTGCGGCCCGCCGAACAGCGCCTGCGCGAGGAGCACGCGGACCTTCTGCCCGCCCTGGAGCTCCGACATCTGCCGCTCGTGGAGCGACTCGGGGATGTCGAGACCGTCCAGCAGGACCGCGGCGTCGCTCTCGGCGGTGTAGCCGTCCTCTTCCCCGACAATGCCCTCGAGCTCGGCGAGGCGCATGCCTTCGGCGTCCGAGAGGTCGGTAATCGCGTGCAGGCGCTCGCGCTCTTCCAGCGCCTTCCACAAGCGTCGATTTCCCATGATCACGGTGTCGACCACGCGAAACGTGTCGAACGCGAACTGGTCCTGGCTGAGGACGCCCAGCTTCTCCGGCCGGCTCACGGTTCCCTGCTGCGGCGGAAGCTCCCCCGTCAGCAGTTTCATGAACGTGGACTTGCCGGAGCCGTTGGGTCCGGTCAGGCCGTAGCGCCGCCCGGCCTGGAACGTCGTGGTGACGTCCTCGAACAGGACCTTGGAACCGAACCGCATCGACACACTACTGACAGCAATCATGAACGGTATCTCAACCGCTCATTATACCGCAGCCTGAATGGACCTGCCTTCTGCCTTCTACCTTCTGCCTTGAAAGGACCGACGTCTGTCAGGGGCCTCTTACTTCTCCTTGCGGACGATGACCTTCTGCCCCCGGATCTTGGTGGCGCGCAGCGCGACAATAATCTCCTGGGCGCGGGCTTCCGGCACCTCGACCAGCGCAAACCCGTCGCTGATCTCGATCGCCCCGATCTCCCGCGACTCGATCCCGGCCTCGCCGGTGATGGCTCCCACGAGGTCGCCGGGGCGCACACCCGCGCGCCGGCCCGCCCCGATGAACAGCCGCGTCCTCTCCCCCTCGTCATCCCCCTGGCCGCGCTCGCGCGGGAGGCGTCCGCGGGCCGGCTTCAGCATCCGCCCGCCCGCGCCATCGCGGGCCGGCCCGCGAACGCCCGCGCGCGCCGGCCGGGACGTCGCGGCCGACGGAGTGGCCACGGCGGGAATCTCCCGATCGTCGCCGTCGCCGCCGACCGCCGAGTGCGCCATCTGCACCGCCGCCGCCGCGATGTCCACGATGTCGAACTCTCCGGCGAGCGTTTCGACGACCACGCGGGCCTGCTCGAAACCGCCGGCCAGCAGCCGCTCGCGCAGCGACGCGCGCGTGAGCTCCAGGCGGCGCGCCCGCACGTCGGCCACGGTCGGCAGCGTGGCGACTTCCACCTTCTGCTTCGTGACCGCTTCCATGCTGCGCAGGAGCCGGTGTTCTCTCGGCTCCACGAGCGTGATCGCGGTCCCGTCGCGTCCCGCGCGTCCCGTGCGCCCGATGCGATGGACGTACGAGTCGGCGTCGGCGGGCACGTCATAGTTGATGACGTGCGAGAGACGCTGGATGTCGAGCCCGCGCGCGGCGACGTCGGTCGCGACCAGGAGGTCGGCGGTACCGTCACGAAAACGCGACATGACCCGGTCGCGCAGCCGCTGCTCCATCCCGCCGTGCAGCGCCTCGGCGCCATGGCCGTGCGCGTTGAGCAACTCGACCAGCGTGTCGACTTCCAGGCGCGTCCGGCAGAAGACCAGCGCCGACGCCGGGTTCTCGGTTTCGAGCACGCGCTCGAGCGCGGCCGGCTTGTGCGCGCGCGCCACGATGTAGGCGATCTGGCGGATCCGCGGGAGCTTGCCGGCGGCGAGCTTCTCTCCCGCGATGGTGATGCGCGCGGCGTTCTTCAGATGCCGCTGCGCGATGGACTGGATGCGCGCCGGGATCGTCGCGGAGAAGAGCGCCGTCTGCCGCGCCGTGGGCGTCGCCTCGAGAATCGCGTCGAGGTCCTCGGCGAACCCCATGTCGAGCATCTCGTCGGCTTCGTCGA
>DAIUEK010000018.1:0-11717 GCA_036845165.1 Vicinamibacterales bacterium
TCGACGCGACGCCTCAATCGCCACCGCTCGACACCGATGATCCCGGCGTTCCCGAGAGAGGCGAGTACGAAGTCAATCTATCCACGCACGCCGACCTCTCACGAAACACCAAGGACTTCGACCTTCTCTTTGTGGATGCGAATTACGGGCTCCTGCCCACCTTCCGGGGTCACGAGCTTCCCACGCAGCTGAAATTTGAGGTACCCGTGGCCGGCGCGAAAGAGAGCGGCCAGCCTTTCACCGCGGGCCTCGGCGCGGCAGCGGTTGGCCTGAAATTCAACTTCTACACGAACGAACACCACGGTCTCCTAGTGGCGTTCTACCCGCAGATTGAGTTCGTCCCGGCGTCGCGTTCCGTCGAGAAAGGCCTCGCGGAACCCGGCCAGACGCTCATCTTTCCACTGCTCGTGTCCAAGGAACTCAAGTACGTCACCCTTGCCGTGAATGGGGCCGTGAACAAACCTCGTCACGATCCGGATCGCCACACCACGGGTACCTTCGCCGTCGGTCTGGGCCTGGCCGTCACCAGAAAGTTCGCGGCCATGGTCGAGCTCCACCATGAGTCCCGGTTTGATTTCGCGCACGATCGTCTGTTGACCGCGAACATCGGGCTGATTCGCGCCCTCGGACACTCGGTCGCCCTCTATACCAACGTAGGACGCAGCCTCTTTTCAGACGATGGCCTGGTACACACCTATGTCGGCGTGGGCGTGAAGGTGTTGATCAAACCTGACGTCAAGAAGCAGCCCTAGCAGGCCGTGCGGGCTAGGCCCAGTAGGCTTGGCCCGCGGGCTCCGCAATCACCACGTGTTTCAGGAACGCGATGGCCTTCTTCAGGCCCTCGGCGCCGGACATGAGGCTGTCCTCGTGCTCGATGCTCAGCACGTGGTCGTAGCCCACCAGGCGCAGGGTGCTGACGATGTCCTTCCAGACGCGCGCGTCGTGGCCGTAGCCGACGGTCCGGAAGATCCAGGAGCGCTCCCGCTCGCGCGTGTACTTCTTCGCGTCCAGGACGCCGTTCTTCGCCACGTTCGCCGCGTCGATGCGGCAGTCCTTCGCATGGACGTGATAGATCGCGTCGCCGAGCGTGCGAATGGCCGTGACGATATCAATCCCCTGCCAGAACATGTGGCTGGGATCGAAGTTGCAGCCGATGACGCTCGGTGCGAGCGCCCGCAGCCGCAGCATCGTCTCCGGGTTGTAGACCACGAAGTTCGGGTGCATCTCGATCGCGACCTTCACGCCCGCCGCGCGGCACGCGCGTGACGTGTCCTTCCAGTACGGCTTGACGCGTTCCTTCCACTGCCACTCGAGCATCTCGGAAAACTCGGGCGGCCAGGGAGACACGATCCAGTTGGGCTGCGTGGCGCGGTCGTCGCCGGGAGGGCAGCCGCTGAAGGTGACGACCGTCTCGACGTCGAGCGCCTTCGCGAGCGCGATAGTCCGCATGAACGTGGCGTGATGATCTTTCGCGATGCGGGCCTGCGGATGAAGCGGGTTGCCGTGGCAGCTGAGCGCGCTGATGACCAGGCCGCGCCGCGAGACGGCCTCGCGGAACGCGCGCAGCTTGCGGTCGCTGTTGAGCAGGACAGCGGGATCGCAGTGGGCGTTGCCCGGATACGCGCCCGTGCCGATCTCGACCGCCTCGACCCCCTGTTCGACGAGATAGTCGAGCGTCTCCTCGAAGGGCTTGTCGCCGAACAGCACCGCGAACACACCGATTTTCATTGTCAGTTTCCAGTTTCCAGTTTCCAGCTTCCGGCTTCCGGCTTCCGGCTTCCAGCGGTCCAGTTGGTACCCAGGCTCTCTAAAGAGTGACCCAGCGTCTCGTCTTGGCAGCCCGCTCGATCGCCGCCATGACGCGCTGGTTGCGGAGGCCGTCCACGAAATTCGGCTGCGGCAATCGTTCCTCCGCGATGCCCTCGAGCAGGTCGTACATCGTGTGGGTGAACGTGTGCTCGTACCCGATGACGTGCCCCGGCGGCCACCAGGCCTTGATATAGGGATGCGTGGACTCGGTGACGAGAATCCGCCGGAAGCCACGCACGCGGCGCGGGTCCGATTCGAGGTAGAGCTCGAGCTCGTTCATGCGCTCGAGATCGAAGGCCAGACTACCGCGACTGCCGTTGATCTCGAAGCGGTTGTAGTTCTTGCGCCCGGGCGCCATGCGTGTCGCCTCGATCGTGCCGATCGCCCCCCCCCGGAACCGCACGAGCGCCGCCGACGCATCGTCCACCGTGACGCGCCCCCTCTTCTTCGGGTTGTCCGGCAGGGGCCGCGTCGTGATGAACGTCTTCAGGTCGCCGGCGACCTCGGCGATCTCGCCGACCAGGAAACGGGCGAGATCGATCGAGTGCGCGGCGATGTCGCCAAGCGCCCCGGACCCCGCCTTGTTCTTATCGAGCCGCCACACGAGCGGGAAGGCCGGGTCGGTGATCCAGTCCTGCAGGTACGTGCCGCGATAGTGCCTGATCTCCCCGAGCTGTCCCGACGCGATGAGCTCCTTCGCCAGCATCACCGCCGGCGCGCGGCGATAGTTGTGGCAGATCATGTGGAGCACGCCCGCCTTCTCCACGGCCGCCAGCATCCGCTCGGCTTCCCTGACGCTGTTGGCGAGCGGCTTCTCGCAGAGCACGACCTTTCCGGCCCGCGCCGCCGCGATCGCGATCTCTGCGTGAGAATCGCCCGGCGTGACGATGTCGACGATGTCGATGTCCTCGCGGCCGATGACCTCTTCCCAGTCGGTGGCGGCCTCCTCCCAGCCATACGCGAGCGCCGCGGCCTTGACCTTGCCCGGCGTGCGCCCGCAGATCACCTTCAGGTGGGGCGTAAGCCGCGGCGAGAAGAACGGCGTGACCTGGCGCCAGGCGTTGCTGTGCGCCTTGCCCATGAACGCGTAGCCGATGAGGGCGACGTTGACGGTTGCCATTACCTGCCGCGTCCAGCGGATCCCGGTGTCAGCGACTTGTCGAACGAGCGCACCAGCGCCGCGAGCGCGGCGATCTCATTCGGCTGCAGCCGTCCCTTGAACGGCAGCATCGCCGTGAACGGCAGGCCGTTCGTGATGGTCGTCACGACGTCCCGCGGACGGCTGCCGTGCTTCCACGTCCCGCGCCCGGCGAAGCTCTGCTGCTTCATGGTCGCCGGCGCGACGCCGTTGGGCCCATGGCAGATCTGGCAGTTGGCGGCATACAACTCGAGCGCCTTCGCGCGCGAGACGGGGGTAGCAGCGCCCTCCTGCGCCGAGGCCGCCGGCGCACACAGCATGACCATCAACAGCCACAGACCGACCAGCCACAGACGAACACAGACCAACACAGACGTGATTCTCATAGGGCAGCAGCAGCAGGGACACCAGAAGGACGTCGGGATTCCGATCGCCGCGCGAGAATCGCGCCGATGTAACACGCAGCGATGACGAGCAGCAGCATCCGGAAGCCGGTCACCAGCGACAGGTACTCCGCGGCTCCCCCGACCATGGCGCCGAGCAGGTTGGTGCCGTAGTCGCGCGCCACGGACGTCGATCGCTGGATGGCCGATCCGAAGAGCAGGCCCGCGCACAGGATCGGGCTGAACTCCAGCACGGCATAGAAGAGCGATTCCAGCGCGCGGCTGTCGAAACCGATCCGGCCGATCGGGATCGCGTAGTTGAGGAACAGCAGCCCGACCAGGATGATCCCGACGAGCCACGGCCGCCTGATCTCCCACCGCGCCACGACGAAGTTTGCGATGAGCGCCATGCTGAGCACGGACGCAATCGCCAGCGACGCGACGACCCAGGTCGAGCCCCACAACAGCGCGAACTGGATGATCGACTTCGTCTCGAGCAGCATGAAGCCGGACCCCAGCAGGAAGAACTGCCACGACCACGCCCCCTGTCCCGATCCGGTCGCCCGCAGCGTCAGGGACACGGCGATCGCCGAGACGACCAGGATCATGGCGATGACCGCGGCGTAGTGCGCCGGGAAATGGCGGTCCCGCATGTAGAGGAACGGCCAGTCGTCCGACGCGGGCTCGATCGAGGGGTCGCGCTGCAGCCGGCGCGCCGGGCTCGAGGCATGCGACTGCCCGAACGCGGTGACGATGGCGGGCACCACGGGAGGGGTCGTCAGCTGGTGAAGGCGCGGCCCCGCCATCAGGATGCCGAGGTACGCGCGCGCTTCGTGGACGTGGACGTAGGGATCCTCTCCGAACGCCGCCGCGGCGGTGTTCGCGAGGCGATCCACCAGCCAGCGCTCGCGGAAATAGTTGTAAATGACCAGCACCCCGTCGTCCGTCAGGTGATCCCGCACCTCGCGGAACGACTCCGTCGTGAACATGTAGCTCTCGAGCCGGACGCCGGAAAAGCTCGATTGCAGGGTCAGCGAATCGATCAGCGCGAACACCACGAGGTCGTACTTCTTCGTCGTCGTCCGCAGGTAGTGCCGCGCGTCGTCATTGATGACGGTGACCCGCGGGTCCGCGTACGGACGATCGGGATGGTGTTCGCGCCCCAGCCGGATGATCACCGGATCGATTTCGACGGCATCGACGTGCTCGACGCCGTGGCGTAGCGCGGCCGCCACGTCCGTGCCGGATCCCGCACCCAGGATCAGCACGTTCCTGAACGTGTCCCCGAAGGCCATGTAGGGCCACTGGTAGAAATATTCCTTCTGATCCACGCGTGCCATCGACTGGTGAAAGATGTTGTTCACCTCGACGATCGTCTCCCCCTCGCGTTGCTGGACCGTGATCTTGTAATACGGCGACCAGATGGCATTGCCGGAGAGCGTGTGAATCAGGCTCAGCGTTGCCCCGAGCAGGCCGACGTTGATCGCGCTCGGCCACAGGCGATCCTCCCATAACAGCGGCAATGCGGCCGCGAAGGCCACGCCGAACCAGAACGTGGGGGAGAGCTCCAGCCACGACATCACCGCGAAGACGGTCACGCCCGCCAGGCTGCCGAGGATGTTGATCGTGTAGGCGCGAAGCGGCGGGAGCGACGACATCTCGCGTCCCATCGCCTGCGCGATCGTGACGAAGAGGGCGGCCACAATTACGAAGAGCACCGGCAGCAGGAGCGTGCTCTCCACCAGCACCTGCTTCTGGGCCGTGCCGCTCGAGAAGAAGATGTCGCCCGCCGGAATCGCGACTTCGAGCCGGAAGAAATAGACGATCGCGACGACGACCAGCTGGACCAAGGGGAACGCCGTCAGCAGCCTGATCCGCTGGGGCGCCAGCAGGCACCCGATCCCGATCCCGAGGAACGTCGCGAGCAGGATGAAGTTGGAGAAGTAGGCGAGGAGCCGGACGTGCGCCGGCATCCACCGGATGAGCGCGACTTCGAGAAACAGGACCAGGAACGACGCGAGGAACACCCGGACCGGACGCATGTAGGACATCAGTCTCCGGACTGCGGCGTAAGCCCGAGCTTCGTCACCGCCTCGTCCGGGCAGCCCGTCCATTCGGGAACGAAGGTGTTGCCCATGTATTTCAGGTCGGCCATGCCGGGCTTCGAGCTCCAGAAGCCGGACGCCGTCAGATCGCGGAAGCTGTTGAAGAAGGCGACCCCCGCCAGAAACTCCGGCCTGGCCTGCCCGGGATACGCGATGTCGTCGAGCACGGCGCTCCGCTCGGACGCGCTGCACGTGACGAACATCTTGTCGAAGCGCTTCTCGCACTCGAGGTCGATCCACGCCAGCCCCCCGCGCATGGGGACCTGCCGCGCCGGCTGGTCGTTCACGATGAAGTCCATGAACTCGGGCACGCCGACCTCAGTCGCGCTGCCCGATCGCTCGTCCTTCGGAATCACGATGTCGACGAGGACGAGGACGGTGGCGTATTCGTGCGCGGTGAAGAACGTCGGCCTGAAGGCCGCGCCCGGCTTCGCCGCCGCGCGCGCGGTCTGCGCGTGCTGGTGCGCTTGCGCGGCCTCGGCCTCGGTCCAGGTGAAACCGGCCGCCAGCGGGGCGGAGCCGAGCAGCCGGAGCATGGTCCGGCGATCGATGGTCGACATAGCTTGGCTAAATCCTTCCCGCGCGGCGCTCGTCCGCGATGAAATGGCTGGTCCGCATCGAGAGCGCCAGGATGGTCCACGTGCAGTTCTTGTCCGCCTGCGACACGAACGGGCCGCCGTCGGCGACGAACAGGTTCTTCACGTCGTGCGCCTGGCAGTTCCGGTTCAGCACCGACGTGCCCGGGTCGTTCCCCATGCGCGTGACGCCCAGCTCGTGGATGATCCGTCCGCCCCGCTCCAGGCCGTAGTTGGCGGCCTCGGTCGGCATCGTCGATCGCGGCGTCCCGCCCATCTGCTGGATGAGGGCGCGGAAGGTCTCCTGCATGTGCTTCGACTGCTGCTTCTCGTAGTCGCTCCACTTGAAGTGGAAACGGAGGACGGGGATGCCGAACTTGTCCACCACCCGGGGATCGATCTCGCAGTAGGAGTCCTTGTTCGGGATCATCTCGCCGCGCCCGTCGAAGCTGACCGTCGCGCCGTAGAGCCGCCGGTAGTCGTCCTTGAGCGGCTTGCCGTAGCCGCCGCGGAACGCGATCGGGGTGCCCGACGCCTCGATCCCTGTGTAGCTGTGGATGCTGCCGAGGAACCCCATGCCCGGCATGTGCCGGCCGCCGCCGATCTCGATGTGATAGCCGCGCGGAAAATCGAGCGTCTTGTTGTTCAGCCACCACGGCATGTAGAGATGCGCCCCGCCGACGCCGTCTTCGTTGTGGGGCACGCCGTCCATCATCCGGGGAATGAATCCGCTGACGCCCGTGCCGGTCGAATCGGTCAGGTACCTGCCGACGACGCCGCTCGAGTTCCCCATCCCCTGCGGGAACCGCGACGATTTGGAGTTGAGGAGGATCCGCGCCGACTCGCAGGCGCTGGCCGCGACGACGACGATGCGGGCGCGGACGTGGTGGTCGCGTGCCGTGCCCTTGTCGATGTAGGCGACGCCGGTCGCGAGACCGGTCTCGTCCGTGGTGACTTCGCGCGCCATCGCGTTTGCGACGATCATCAGCTTGCCGGTTGCCAGGGCCGGCGGCAGCAGCACGGAGGGCGACGAGAAGTTCGAGTGCGTCGCGCAGCCGCGGTTGCACTGCCCGCAGTAATGGCAGGCGGGGCGGCCGTTCAGCGGCTGGGTCAGGATCGACAGCCGCGACGGGACGCAGGGGATGTTCAGCTTCTCTGACGCCTGCTTGATGAGCAGCTCGTAGCACCGCGGCTTGGGCGGCGGCTGGAAGATGCCGTCCGGCTCGTTGGGCATCGGCAGGTTCGTGCCGAAGATGCCGATGAGCTTGTCGACCTCGTCGTAGTACGGCTTGAGGTCGTCATAGCTGATCGGCCAGTCGTCGCCGAGGCCGTCGAGGCTCTTCCTCCGGAAGTCGTCGGGGCCCAAGCGCAGCGAAATCCGCCCCCAGTGGTTCGTGCGCCCGCCGAGCATGCGCGAGCGGAACCAGTCGAACGTCTCGCCCGGCGCGGTCGTGTAGGGCTCGCCGTCCAGGGTCCAGCCGCCCAGGGCCGCGTCGAACTCGCCGAACTGGCGCTCGGGAGTCGCGGATCCGCGGCGCGGCGTGTCGTACGACCAGGCGAACATCTTCGAGTCCGCGACCGGGTCCCACATCGGGCCGGCCTCGAGCATGACGACCGTGGCGCCGGCCTCGGTGAGGACCTTGGCGGCCATGCCGCCTCCGGCGCCCGAGCCGATGATGCAGACGTCGTAGATCGTGCGGTTTCGGATGATCTGCATGGGGGTGTCCGTTCTGCGCAGGGCCGATTGTAGGCGATACGGGGCGGAAGCGGATCGCGGGGGGGCGTGTCGAGCAGGGAGGTCCGCGTCCAGCCGTCCGCGGCGACGGCCGGACGCGGTGCTGGCAGCGGGGAGCGGTTCGCGTCGCCCACCGCCGCCGACGTCACAGTTAGGAATGCAGGCACTGGACGCAACCGAACCGTCACCCGTTTCGCCCATCTCGGCGGGAGGAGTCGCGAGGAAGAAGCCAGGTGACGGCCCGGTCGCGATTGATGTATTTGACTCGGGACGCGTGGCGAAGTCGTGGCGCAACCGTGAAGAAATCATGGCGGTGGGACAGCGATCTGACCCCGGAGGGAGACAGCGGTGTGCTCAGGTGAGGACGGCCCGGGGCGCGAGCACGTCAGTTTGCCCGGACGTGCGGCGGGCACTCAGGTTGCTTGTACGGTTGTGCCTGTCATGCGGAGGTCCTTCGTGAAGTCCATGCGTCTTATGGTCGTTTTTTGCGCCAGCCTCACGGCCGCGGTGCTGTGGCCGTCTGACGCCGCAGCCCAGCGCCGCGGCGGGTACCACGCGCCGCCCGTGCGGGTCGTGGTCAGCGCGGGCTACTACCGTCCCTACTATTACGACCCGTTCTTCTACAGCGGGTTCTACGACCCCTTCTACGCGGGGTGGTACCCGGTTTACGGCCAATATCCGATTTACGGCCAATATCCGCGCTCCCGCTACTACAGCGGCAATTGGTCGTCCGCGCGTCTCCAGATCAAGCCGCGCGAGGCGCAGGTCTATCTCGACGGCTACTACGTCGGGATCGTGGACCAGTTCGATGGCATTTTCCAGCGCCTGGACGTCCCCACGGGAGAGCACGACCTCGTGGTGTACCTGAAGGGGTTCAAGTCGTATCGCCAGCGGACCTTGTTCCGGCCCGGCGAGACGTATCATTTCAAGGCGATCCTCGAGCCGCTTCCGGCAGGCCTGGCGGAGGAGCCGCCGCCTCAGCCGTCGGCGAACCGCCCCGACCCATACCGTCAGGATCCGTATGGGCGCGATCCCTACAACCGCGATCCTCGCGATCCGTACGGTCGCGATCCGGGCCAGGATCCGAATCGTGACCCGATGCCGCCGCCGCAGCCGGTCGAGCGCGGGCGCCCAATGCCGATGCCGGATCGTCCCGGCGATCGCCGGTTACCCGACAGCAGCAATTTCGGGACGCTCAACATCCGCGTCCAGCCGGGCGACGCCGTCGTCGTGATCGATGGCGAGAAGTGGGACAGCCCGGATGCGGGCAGTCGCTTGATCGTGCAGCTCGCCGGTGGATCGCACCGCGTCGAAGTGCGGAAGGACGGCTTCAAGCCGTACAACTCCACCATCCAGATCCGCCCCGGCGAAACGCAGTCGCTGAACATCAGCCTGCCGCCCGGCGGAAACGACTAGGGCGGATCTCGGTCCCGCCTTCATTGACAGCCATGCGCGGACGGGCACCACGCCCGTCCGCGTCACCGTTCTTTCAAATCTCAGCCACGGTCGTGACACGTCCTCCCGGTCTATACCTCCGGAGGTGTTTGATGTTTCGAGAAGTCGTGATTCTGGCGTCGGCCGCCGCGGCCAGCTACGCGTGGCTCTGCGCGATCGCCTCGCCGCTGGCGCGCACGGTTCAGTCGCTCGGCTCGCGGGCCCGCGATGTCCGCGCGTGGCGCGCGTGTGCGCTGGCCTCCGGCGGGGCGGTCCTCTGGACGCTCGTCGGGGCGGGAGGGACGCTGCTCTTCATGATGACCGAGCCGCGCGTCGGGCTCGCGCTGCTGCGCAGCCCCGCATGGCTGCCGGGCTTGTGTGTCGGGACCATCGTGTGGGCCCTGCAGCTGATGTCCACCGATCGGATCCCGCGCATCGGCGACGACTTCGAGGTCGCGACGGCGCTGGCGATTACGGCCCTCGCCAAGGACGATCCCGAGACGCTGGCCCGCGTGGAAGCGCTCTACCGCGCACACGCCCTCGTACCGGCGAAGGCGTCAGGCCGCGTGCATGGGCTGGCGACCTGAGTGGTCGGCGGCGGGTAACAGGATCTCGAACACGGCTCCCCCCGCGGCGCCGTTCGACGCCCGAATCGCGCCGCCGTGGCGGATGACGATCGCGCGGACGATCGAGAGCCCGAGGCCGCTGCCCGAGGGGATGCGCGTGCCCGCGCGCGAGGCGTCCGCCTTGTAGAAGCGATCGAAGATATGCGGCAGGTGCTCGGGCGGAATCCCCGGGCCCGTGTCCGCCACCGTAATCTTCACCTGTCCGTCGCCCGGTTCCGCGCGGAGCGCGACGGTTCCGCCCGTGGGGGTATGGCGGATGGCATTCGCCGCCACGTTCTGCAGCACCTGTTCGAGCCGGTCGGCATCACCCCAGATGAGCGGCGTCCCCGGCGTCGCGGTCGTCGTCAGCGTGATCCCGCGCTCGGCGAGCACCGGCCGATGCCTGTCCGCGACGCGGCGAAACAGATCGTCCACGAGGACGGCGTCGTGGTCGAGCGTGTCGCCGCCCCCCTCGAGGCGCGCGAGGTCCAGCAGCTCGCCGATGATCGCCTCGAGCTTGTGCGTCTCCTGGTCGGCGATGTCGAGGTACCGGCGCCGCGTGTCGTCGTCGAGCGTCAGCTCCGGCATCCCGAGCGTCTCGACGTAGCCGCGGATCGCGGAGAGCGGCGTCATCAGCTCGTGCGACACGTCGGCGAGCAGCTGCCGCCGCGCGCGATCCGAGTCGGCGAGCGCCGTCGCGCGGGCCTGCAGATCCGCCGCCATCGTGTTGAACGTTGTCGACAAGGCGCTGACCTCGTCGCCGCCTGATTCGTTCGCGCGCACGTCGGTGCGCCCTTCGCCGAGCGCGCGCGCCGCGTCCTCGAGGCTCCGCAGCCGCAGATGCGTGGGCCGGAAGATGACGAGCGACATGATCGCGGCCCCCACGGCCAGCAGCGCGATCCCCAGGGGGATCAGCGTCGGCGCCAGCTCGCGCAGCCCGACCGACAGCGGAGGAAAACCCAGCGGCACGGCGACCACGGCCAGGCGCACGCCGCTCACCATGACGTCGACGTACTCGGCAAAGCGCGGGCGCTGCCCGTCGAGGTTCGGACGAAGGCGCTCGGGATCCCGCCCCGCCAGCCGCGCGCGCGCGTCGCGTCCGAGATTCGGCGGGACCGCCGTCGGCCGGTTCGACAGCGTGCGCGCGTCCCCCAGCACCACGACGACAAACGGCTGGTAGCCGGCGCCGTATTTGGTACGGACGTGCCGCTCGACGTCGAGATCAGGATTTTGCGTGAGCTGGGTGGAGAGATCCTGCGCGACGAGCTCCGCGAGCTGCGTCGGCGTCCGGCTGGCGCGCCCCCACATCCGGTTCATCAGCCAGACGGACAGTCCGGTCTGGACGAGGAGCAGCAGCGCGAGCAGGGCGATGAAACCCAGCGCGATCCGCCAGTAGAGGCTCTTGTACCAGACGCGCTCAGGCATCGGCGAATTTGTACCCCGTGCCCCAGACCGTCAAAATGTAACGGGGATCGGCCGGATCGACTTCGATCTTCTTGCGCAGCCGCTTGATCAGCGTGTCGACGCTGCGCTCGGTGATGTGCGTGTCGCCGCCCCAGACGCGCTGCACGAGCGCGTCGCGGCTGAAGACGATGCCGCGGTTGCTCGCGAGCACGTACAACAGGTCGAACTCGTGCGCGGTGAGCTCGATGTCGCGGTCGTTGAGGCGCGCGAGGCGGCGCGCGGGATCCACGTGCAGGCCGGCCACCGTGACGGGCGCCTGGTGCGCCGTCGCGCTCGCGCCGGCGCGGCGGCGCCGCAGCAGCGCGCGCACGCGCGCGATGAACTCGCGGATCCCGAACGGCTTGGTCAGGTAGTCATCCGCGCCGCTTTCGAGGCCGTTCACCTTGTCGGACTCTTCCCGGCGCGCCGTGAGCATCAGGATCGGCACGTCCTTCAGATGAGGCTCGCGGCGGATCGCGCGGCAGACCGT
>DAIUEK010000019.1:0-11705 GCA_036845165.1 Vicinamibacterales bacterium
GTTCTGGCCCGTCCCATCGCGCTCGGCTATGTGCACCGCGATTTCACCAGCGCCGGGACAGAGGTTGCCGTCGCGGGTACGACGGCGGCGGTCGCCGCCTTACCGCTCGTCCCGTGTGAGGTGCGCGATTGCTCGGGAAGCGATCCGCCGGAAGAGGTTTGAGCTCTCTGCTATCGCGCCGCACCGAGGCCGAGGAACAGTTCAAGCCCCTGGTCGAGGGCCGCGAGCTCGCTCGACGATACCTGTCCGAAAATACGGCGGACGCGGCGCTTGTCGATCGATCGGAGGTGATCGACGAGCGCGCAGGATGTCTTCGTGAGGCCGCTCGTCCCCGGTGACAGGGCAGGATAGAGCGCGCCCACCCCCGCCGTGCCGGTGACTGGAACTACCGCGAGCAGCGGAAAGCCCTGATCGGCATTGACGGAAGGATCACTTACCGCGATGCAAGGCCGCACGCCTCGCTGCTCGTGGCCGACCCTCGGATCGAGTTCAACGAGCACGACGGTGCCTCGATCAAGGCTCACGCGGACTCCGGCACCCAGCCCTGCCCTTCCACCCAGCGAACGGCCGTCCCTCCTGCTACATCGACGAGCCCCTCGTCGTCGGGCAGGTCGGAGGTCCAGTCGCCCAAACCGGTGTCGGCCAGGTCCGCAGTCTCGGGATGCGGGCTGCGAAGCGAACTGAGGAGCGCCTGGCGACGCCGCCGGGCCAGCTCGTGCTCGACGGCTTCGGCAATGAAGCGGCTGCGGTTCCGTTCGAGCCGGTCAATCCCTTCAACTAGCTCGGCGGACAAGGTGACGGTGACGCGTTCGGTCGTGCTGCTCATCAGCGGAGTATGACTGAAAATATGATCATACTCAATTTGGGGATGAGAGGGCCATTTTGCGCAAGCCAGGGCTGCTACGTCGGCCCGGAAAATGATTATGCGGGGTCCAGGATCGCGGTCAGGGACGCGTGGCGAAGCGTCTCGTGGGTCTCACAAGCGGCGATCTGTTTCGAGAATCTTGATCAGTTCGTCGTCAGCCGGCGGAAACTTCAGCGAACGCAACTCCTCACGAGCCACCCAGCGCATCTCCTGCCCGAGCAGCGGCGTGGGTTCACCGGTCAGGCGGCACGACAGGAAGTGCAGCTCCACGCTCTTTTCGGGATAGTCGTGCGTCACGGTGAAGATTTCCTCGCCGATCACTGCCTCCACGCCCAGTTCTTCCTGCAGCTCCCGCCGCAGGCAATCCGCGAGTGATTCCCCCGGCTCGCACTTGCCGCCGGGGAACTCCCAGTAGCCCTCGAGGTGCACGCCGCGCGGCCGTCGCGTGACGAGGTATCGCCCCTCGTGCTCGATCACTGCGGCGGTCACGACGATCATGCGCGCTCGTTGTCCGGATTGAATGGATACGCCTTGCACCCCGTCTGCATCGGACAGATCGGGCACCTGGGCTTGCGCGCGGTACAGAGGGTCGCGCCGAAGTCCATCAACGCCTGGTTGAAATCGAAGACGTGGCGACGGGGGAGCACCGCGCGGGACACGTCCCAGAGGTGCCGTTTCGTCGCGTGCGCCTTCGGTGTGCCGCGCCCGACGAAGATGCGGAAGAGGACGCGCGCGACGTTGGTGTCGAGGATCGCCGCCCGCTGACCGAAGGCGAAGCTCATGACGGCGCCGGCGGTGTATTCGCCGATCCCCTTGAACGATCGCAGCGTCGTCTCATCCGACGGGAGCTCGCCGCCGTAGCGCTCCACCGACTCGCGCGCGATCGCGTGCAGCCGGCGCGGACGGATGTTGTAGCCGAGCGGGCGCCAGGTCTCGGTGACGTCGGTTTCGGGCGCATCCGCGAGCGCCTGCAGGCTCGGGTACTTCTCCAGCCACTCCTCGTACTTGGGCAGCACGCGATCGACCTGCGTCTGCTGGAGCATGATCTCGGAGACGAGGATGTGGTACGGGTCGCTGGTGTTCCGCCATGGCAAATCGCGGCCGTTCGCCCGGTACCACTTCAGAAGCCGCCGGCGGAACCGCTGTCGATCGGCAGGAATCGGAACCTTGAACCTTGAACCCGAACCCTTTGAACCCCTTGAACCCCTTGAACCCCTTGAACCTTCTATAATCTTCAAGCCTTGAAAATCTATACCAAGACCGGCGACAGCGGTGAGACCGGGCTGTTCGACGGCACGCGCGTCCCGAAGTCCGACGCGCGCGTGGCGACCTATGGCGACGTCGACGAGCTCAACGCGGGGCTCGGGTTCGCGCGCGCGCTGCTGGAGCATCCGGAGCTCGCCGCGATGCTCGAGCAGATCCAGCGGGATCTCTTCGCGCTCGGGGCGCGTCTCGCGGATCCCTCGCGCCGCATCAGTGGCCGGGTGACGAAGGCCGCGGTTACCGGGGACGACATCACGCGGCTCGAGGGATGGATCGACACGCTCGAGGCGACGTTGCCGCCGCTTCGCCGCTTCATCCTCGCGGGTGGATCACCAGGCGGCGCCGCGCTGCACGTCGCGCGCACGACCTGCAGGCGCGCCGAGCGCGCCCTGGTCGCGCTCCAGGCCGCCGACAAGGACGCCTTCGAACCGGACCTGTTGATCTACGTCAACCGGTTGTCGGATTTGCTCTTCGTGATGGCGCGTGCCGCGAACCAGCACGCGGGAACGCCCGAAATCGAGTGGTGAGTCCAGAGCTCGCGGGCGCTTACGCCTGTTGCGAGCGGCTGGCGCGGTCGCACTACGAGAATTTTCCCGTCGCGTCCCGCCTGCTGCCCGCCCGCATGCGCCCGCACATCGCCGCGATCTACGCGTTTGCCAGGCTCGCGGACGACATGGCGGACGAGGGAGACCGCCTCGAAGCCGACCGGATCGCGGATCTGGACGCCTGGGATGCGTGCTTGAATGCGGCGGCGCTCGGCGCCGTGGACCGCGGCGAGCCACAGGCGGAGGTGTTCCTGGCCCTCCGGCACACGATCGAGGAGTGTCGCCTGCCCGTGCCGCTCCTGCACGATCTGGTCAGCGCGTTCCGGCAGGACGTCACCGTGAAGCGGTATGCCTCGTGGGACGACCTCATGGACTACTGCCGCCGATCGGCTAATCCCGTCGGCCGCCTCGTGCTCCGCGTCGCGGGATACGATCGCCCCGAGCTCGACGCGGCGTCCGACGCCGTCTGCACGGCGCTTCAGCTCACGAACTTCTGGCAGGATCTGGAGATCGACTGGGCCAAGGGGCGCGTGTACGTTCCTGGCTCCGTCCTCCAGTCCGCGGGCGCACGCGAAGAGGATCTCTCCGCTCGCCGGCTCACTCCCGAATGGCGCGTGGCGCTCGAGGACGTCACCGCGCGGACGCGCGCGCTCTTTCGCAAAGGGCGTCCCGTGTGTGACGCCGTCACCGGCCGGCTGCGCTGGGAGCTGCGCGCCACATGGCTCGGCGGCACGCGGATTCTCGACAAGCTGGCCGCGGCCGATTTCGATGTGTTCGCGCGACGCCCGGCGTTGACGGTCGCCGACAGCCCCGCGCTGCTGTGGCGCACCGCGACGTGGCCGGCCGGGGACCCGGGACCGACGGCCGGGGACCCGGGACCGACGGCCGGGGACCCGGGACCGACGGCCCGGGACCGTGGACCGTGGACCAGGGACTGAGGGACCAGGGACCGAATGGCCCGAGATACCAGCTTCTACTACTCGTTCCTCGTGCTGCCCGCCGACAAGCGGCGCGCGATCGTCGCCGTGTGGGACTTCTGCCGGGCCGTGGACGATGCGGTGGATGAGGCGCCGGAAGGGACGAGCGCCGGGCAGGTGCGGCGGTGGCGCGAGGAACTGACGCGCTGTTTCGACGACGGATCGCCGGAGACGCCGCAGGGGCGCGCGCTCCAGCCGCTGATTGCGACCTTCAACCTGCCGCGTCCGGCGTTCGAGGCGCTCATCGAAGGGGTCGAGATGGATCTGCACACACAGCGGTACGCGACGTTCGCGGATCTCTACGAGTACTGCATCCGTGTCGCGTCGGCCGTCGGGTTGATGTGTGTCGAGATCTTCGGCTGCAAGGATCCCGCGTCGCGGCAATACGCCATCGACCTCGGCGTCGCGCTGCAGTTGACGAACATCCTTCGCGACGTCCCCGGCGACCTGGAGCGCGGGCGCGTCTACATTCCCCTGGAAGACTTCACGCGATTGGGCTGCCACGAGGGGGATCTGGGGTCCGAAGCGATCCACGCCGGCCACGGCGTCCGCTCGGCGGCGGTCAAGCACCTGCTCGCGTTCCAGGCCGAGCGGGCGCGCGACTACTACCGCCGCGCCGACGCCGTGTTGCCTCGCGCGGACGCCCGGCGCCTCGTCGCCGCGCGGATCATGGGCAACATCTATCGCGGCATCCTGGACCGCATCGAGGCCGCCGACTACGACGTCTTCAGCGCCGTCATCCGCGTCCCGCGTCCCCGCCGCGCCCTCATCGCCGCGGCAACGTGGGCGCGGACGGCGATCACGGGCCGCTAAGTGTCCGCTTGTCACGTACGATCTCTCGCAGAGAGCGCCGACACGCAGAGAGCGCAACAAATCTTGGTACAAGACACAAATTCACGCGCCCTCTGCTTTTCGGCGCTCTCCGCGCGAGATCGTGACAGGCAGCTGCGGGTTATTAGTCCGTGACCGATAAACCCTTTGACGTCGCTGTGATCGGTGGCGGGGTGGCCGGCCTGGCGGCCGCGAGCGCGCTGGCGGAAGCGGGCCGGCGTGTGCTCGTGCTCGAGGCGCGCGGTGAGCTCGGCGGTCGCGCCACGGCCTTCATCGATCGCGAGACCGGCGAGCTGGTCGACAACGGGCAGCACGTGCTGTTTGGCTGTTACCGGGAAACGTTCCGCCTGCTGCGGCGGATCGGCGCGGACGGGAACGTGCGCGTGCAGCCCTCATTCGAGGTGCCCTACCTCGACGCCGCCGGCAGGCGATCCGTGCTTCGCTGCCCGGCGCTGCCGTCGCCCCTTCATCTGCTGGCCGGCGTCCTGGGCTGGGACGCGCTCCCGTGGTCGGACCGGCTCAGTGTGTTGCGCGTGGCGATGCCGCTGTTGCGCGCGAGGGTGAAGCCGGACGCGACACGTAATGAGACCGTCGACGCCTGGCTCACGCGGCACGGGCAGCGCGGGCGGTTGCGCGAGTGGCTCTGGGAACCGCTCGCCGTGGCGGCGTTGAACCAGGCGCCGACGGAAGCCTCCGCCGGGCCGTTCGTGAAAGTGCTCGCGGAGATGTTCGGCTCCCGGCGGACCGATGCCTCGCTGGTGCTGCCACTGCGGCCGCTCCACGAGATGTACGCGCTGCCGGCACGGCGCTACATTGAGAGTCACGGCGGAGACGTGCGCGTGAACGCGCTGGCCCGCGTGAGGATTGAAGGCGGCCGTGTCGCCGGCGTGGACGTGCGCGGCGAGAGGCTGCCGATCTCGTGCGTGATCTCGGCGGTTCCGTGGTTCGCGCTCGAGTCGCTGCTCGTCGGGGACGTGACGGCGATGTCGTCGATCGTCGCGTCCGCCTCGCGCATGGCCTCCAAGCCGATCGTCACGGTGAACCTCTGGTACGACCGCGCGGTCATGGACGATCTGTTCGTCGGGTTGCCGGGCCGCGAGATGCAATGGGTCTTCGACAAGCGGCGGGTGTTCGGCGAGAGCGCATCGCACCTGTCCCTCGTGGCCAGCGGCGCGGACGCGCTCGTCGGGGCGGACACCGGGACGCTCGTGGCCCTCGCGGCCCGCGAGGTCGCGGCGTCGATTCCCGGCGCGCGGGACGCCGTCCTCCGCCGGGGCACCGTCATCCGCGAAAAGCGCGCGACGTTTTCTCTCGCCCCGGGCGAGCCGCCCCGGCCGGGTGTCGAGACGCCGGTCCAGGGCCTGTTTCTCGCCGGCGATTGGATCGAGACCGGACTTCCGGGCACAATCGAGAGCGCGGCCGTTTCGGGGCATCTGGCGGCGCGCCGCCTCCAATCTTCAATCATCAATCTGCAGTCATAAATGAAGTCGGTCATCATTCACTACCAGGAAATTGCGCTCAAGGGGAAGAACCGCCCGTGGTTCGTGGCGCGCCTCGTGCGCAACATCCGCGAGGCGACGCGCGACCTCGACGTCACCGAAGTGCGGGTCCTCCAGGGGCGGCTCGAGCTCGTCCTCGGACCGACCGCGCCGTGGGACGCGGTGCGCGCTCGGATCGCGACCGTGTTCGGCATCGGCAACTTCGCGCGCGCCGGCCGCGCGCCGCTGGACGTGGACGCGATCGCGGCCGAGATTCTGAAGGACCTCGGCCCGGAGAATCCCGCGACCTTCCGCGTGTCGGCGAAACGCGCGGACAAGCGCTTTCCCTTGTCCTCACCCGAGATCGAGCGGGAAGTCGGCGGCCGCATCAAGGAAGCGCGACACTGGCTCGTCAACCTCTCCCATCCGGAGCTCACGATCAACGTCGAGGCACTCACCAGCGAGGCGTTCTACTCCTTCGGCAAGGAGAGGGGCCCCGGCGGCCTGCCGGTCGGCGCGAGCGGCCGCGTCGCGTGCCTCCTGTCGGGCGGAATCGACTCGCCGGTGGCCGCCTGGCGCATGATGCGCCGCGGGTGCCGCGTGCTGTTCGTGCACTTTCACAGCTATCCGATCCTGTCGCGGGCGTCGCAGGAGAAGGCCAGGGAGCTGGCGCAATCGCTCACGCGCTTCCAGTTCCATTCGCGGCTGTTCCTCGTCCCGTTCGGCGGGATCCAGCAGCGGGTCGTGCTCGCCGTGCCGCCGCCGCTGCGCGTGGTCGTCTATCGCCGGTTGATGATGCGGATCGCGGAACGCATCGCGCGGCTGAACCGCGCCCAGGCCCTCGTCACCGGCGACGCGGTCGGGCAGGTGGCCTCGCAGACGCTCGAGAACATGGCGACGATCGGCAGCGTCGTCACGCTGCCCGTGCTGCGGCCGCTGGTCGGCATGGACAAGGAAGAAATCACGGCCGAAGCGCAGCGCCTTGGCACCTATCCGATCTCGATCATCCCCGACCAGGACTGCTGCACGCTGTTCACTCCCAGGCATCCGGCGACGAAGGCCAAGCCGCAGGAGGTGGAGCGGGCGGAAGAGGGGCTGCCCATCGACGACATCGTGTCGCAGGCGGTCGAGGCGGCGATGGTGGAGCACTTCCGATTTCCCGATATAAAATGACCCCCGTGAAAATCACACTTGGCAAGCTCGCCGGCATGAAGGCGGTCTCGAACGGACGCGGGGTCATTGCCGCGGCCGCGATGGACCAGCGCGGTTCCCTGCAGAAGGCGCTCGCGAAAGAGCGCGGCGGCGCCGTCGGCGACAAGGACCTGGAAGACTTCAAGATCATCGTCACGGAGGTGCTGACGAAGTACGCCAGCGCCATCCTGCTCGATCCCGAATGGGGCATCCCCGCGAGCAAGCGCCGCGCGAAGAACGCGGGCCTGTTGATGGCGTACGAGAAGACCGGGTACGACGCGTCCACGCCCGGCCGCCTGCCCGACCTCCTGGACCACTGGTCGGTGCGCCGCATCAAGGAAATCGGGGCGGACTGCCTCAAGATCCTGCTGTACTACACGCCCTTCGACCCGAAGGGCGTCAACGAGCTCAAGCACGCGTGGGTCGAGCGCATCGGCGACGAGTGCCGCGCGAACGACATCCCGTTCTTCCTCGAGCTCGTGGGATACGAAGAAGGGGCGGACGAGAAGGGGCCCGACTACGCGAAGAAGAAGCCCGACGTGGTGGGCGGCAGCATGCGGGAGTTCACCAGGGACCGCTACGGCGTCGACGTCCTCAAGGTCGAGATCCCGGTCAACATGAAATTCGTCGAGGGGGCGCGCGTGTCCGGCGGCACGGCCGCCTACACGAAGCAGCAGGCGATGGACGCCTTCAGGAAGGCCGCGGACGTCTCGACGAAGCCGTTCATTTATCTCTCAGCCGGCGTGAGCAACGCCGAGTTCACCGAGTCGCTGGAACTGGCGGCCGAGTCCGGCACGCGCTTCTCCGGCGTGCTGTGCGGCCGCGCGACGTGGAAGGACGGGATTCCAATTTTCGGCAAGCAGGGCGGGGACGCGTTCCGCGCCTGGCTCGAGACCGAAGGCGTGAAGAACATCGTCAACGTCAACGACCACCTGAAGCCCGCGCACCCCTGGTTCGAGTTCTACGGCGCGAAGTCGGCGGACGAACTCTCATGAGGAGTTTGCAGTAGACAGTTTGCAGTTAACTGCCTTCTGCCTTACTTCTTATTCAGGGTCTCGACCACGCGGACGCCGTCGAGGTAGTCGCGAAGCGCTTCCCGCGTGCTGCGAAACGCGAGCGCATCCCACGGGATATTGTCCCGCTCGAACAGGCGCGCGTCGAGGCACTCGTCGTCCGCGCACAGCTCGCCCCCCATCGCGGTCGCGGCGTAGACGACGATGATCACGGCCGCCTCCGCGTAGGAATAGATGTTCACGAGGCGATCGAGCCGCACCTCGAGTCCCGATTCCTCCCGCGCCTCGCGCCTCGCCGCCCTGGGCAGTTCCTCGCCGCGGTCGACGAAGCCGCCGGGGAAGACCCAGAGGCCGTACCCCGGCTCGATCGCGCGGCGGACGAGCACGAGCCGCGAATCATCCATCGTGATGATCGTGCCCACCGCCACCTTCGGGTCCAGGTAAAACACGAAGCCGCATGCGCCGCAGACCAGGCGGTCAGGGTCGCCGGCCTTCAGGCTGCGCGGCTCGAGCGCGCCGCCGCAGGAGGGGCAGAAGCGGTATTCCACTTGTGAAATACTACCCGCTATGTCGATCCTGAAGGTCGCGCGAATGGGGCACCCCGTGCTGCGCGCGCGCACAAAACCGCTGGAGCCGGCCGACATCAAGTCGGCGCGCGTCCAGCAGCTCATCGACGACCTGTTCGAGACGATGCAGGAGTACCAGGGGGTCGGCCTGGCGGCTCCGCAGGTGCACGAGAACCTGCGCCTGTTCGTGGCCGGCTTCGCGCCGCGCGTCGATGAAGACGATGAGGATGAGGAGGACGCGGATGACAACGTCCCGTTGATGGCCCTCATCAACCCCGAAATCACCATCGTCGGCGACGAGACCGCCGACGAGTGGGAGGGGTGCCTCAGCATCCCGGACGTCCGCGGCCGCGTGATCCGCGCCCGGGAGATCGAGGTCAAGGCCTACGATCGGCGTGGGCGCCGCGTCAGCATGCACGCGCGCGGCTTCACGGCGCGCGTCATCCAGCACGAGACCGATCACCTCGACGGCGTGTTGTTCGTCGATCGGATGGAGTCGCTCGAGACGCTGACGTTCCTCGAGGAGTTCGGCAAGTACTGGAAGGGGCGCGGACGGGACGTGCCCGAAGAGTGAACGCGCCACGGCGTATCACGAAGCCCACACAGATCACGAAGACCACAAAGGGCTTTGTGGTCTTTGTTTCTTAGTGGTCTTTGTGGTTGTCCGTGGGCCGTTCTCGTTTTCGTTCGAGCTCTCTCTCCGCCTTCAGTCTCTCCAGCTCGACCTCTGAATGATCCGCGAAGGTCATCGCGGCGGCGACCGCCGTGTGCCCTGCGCGGTCGGTGATGAGGCGGTGCATCTGCTGGCAGACGCGGCGATAGGCGGGGTGCCCCTGCGGCGCGGTCCGCAGCTCGATGACGTGCATCGCCTCGCGCGCGTTCATGTCCATGTAGAACCGCACGCGATAGGCCATCGCGACGGCGTACGGCGCGGCGGCATCGAGGCCCGCGGAGCGGAGCGCTTCGTACAGGTCTGACGAGGCGTCCATGACCCTGGTCCACCCGTCCAGGACGCCGGCCTCGCGAAGGGCGTCCGGCTCGCTGTAGCCGTGGCGCGTCGACAGCGGCTGCCACTCGAGCGTGAGCATCCGGTGGCGCTGCAGGTCGCGGAACGCGCCGTAGTCGGTGAGCACGTCGAAGCGGTAGCGGGTTCGCTCGAAGGCGCGACCGGGGCGATGGCGCCGGTTTCCGCGCGTGCCGATATACGCCCGCAGCACGGAGGCGCGCTGGTCGGCCGTCATGCCCCGCGCGGCCGCCAGGAGCTGATCGTCGGGAAGATCCGTGACGGCGTAGAGCGCCGCGGCGACGATCTTGATTTCCCCCTCGGGATCGAAGTCCGTGAGCGTGACCTCGTCGCGCGGCTGCGTCTCGACGCCCGCGAGCACCGTCGCGGCCAGGCTCCGCGTCGCGTCCCGCGTGGAGGCGAAGTACTGGCTCCACCGGCCGCCGCGATCCGGCTGATCGACGCGCGTCAGGAAGGCGGGAACGAGCTTCCGCAGCTCCACGAGCATCTGTTCGCCGCATTGGCGCACTTCGTCGAGCGGATGCGCGCGCATGCGCAGCAGCAGCGATTCGTACGCCTGACCGGTGCCATAGATGCCCACATTGGACTGCGTCGCCGCCGGCAGCATGCCGCGGAGGGTGTCGAGCGCCTTCGCGCGGATCGCGGCGCGGTGCACCCCTTCGGAATCCTGCGGAGTCCGCGGATACCTCGCGGCGAAGTGCGTCTGCATCCCGTCGATCAGCGAGGCGTAGGTCTCGAACGCGGCGTCCATCACCGCGACGTACCGGTCCCGCAGCTCCCCGTCCACTTCCGCCGGGACGTGATACCGCCACCGGCCATGGAGCTTGTCCGTGTACGCGACGTACCGTGTGGACTGCTCGAGGTACGCCATCAGGCGTCCCCACTCGAGGATCTTCGTCAGCACGTTCGAGACGTACTCGCAGGCGATATGGGCGCCGCCGAGCTGCGCGACCGAGTCGTCGCCGTACTCGTTGAAGACCTTCGCGTACAGCTTCTCCGCGCGCTCGACGCCGACCGCGGATCCGTCCGCCCGCACGCCCGCGAGATTCCCCGCGAACTCGTCGAGAAACAGCCGCCGGAGCGACTTCGCGGAGCGGGAGTAGCGCGCGAAGAGCGCCCCCTTGACCGTTTCCGGCAGGTTCGTCAGCGCAAATACGTGGCTGTCGAGATTGGTAAAGAATGGTTCGAGCGTTTTCCGCTCGTCGGGCGTGAATGTCTCCGGCGACGTGATCACGTTGAGGATTCTACATGAGTCATTTCATCCACCGGCTCGAGGTGCGGTTTCGCGATTGTGATTCGATGGGCCACACGAATAACGCGGTCTATCTCACATATCTCGAGCAGACGCGCTTCGCGCACTGGCGCTCGTTGTGGGGCTTCGGCACGCCGCAGCTCGCGCCGGGCCTTCCCGGCGTCATCCTGGCGCGCGTCGAGTGCGACTACCGGCGCCCGGCGACGTACGGCGACCTCCTCGAGGTCAGGATGAGGGTGTCGGAGGTTGGCCGAACGAGCTTTCGCTACGAGTACGAAATCGTGGATCAGGAGGGCAGGACCGTGCTGAGGGCGAAGACCGTCCAGGTGATGTACGACTACGCCACGGAGAAGCCGGTCCCGATTCCCGACGACATTCGAGCGCTGCTGGCCATCCACAGCGGAACCGCCTAGTCCGGCGTGTTCCGTGGCTCCGACCGGAGCCCGTTACACGCCTCACGTGCCGCCGAAGCCGATCGTCACCGTGGCCCCTTCGACGATGACCGGCACTTTGCGCGTGCCGCGGCTGTAGGCGAGCATCCGGTCCAGCTCGGCGGGGTTCTTCTTCACGTTGTGGTATTCGAACGGGACCCCCAGGCTGACGTAGTGATCGCGCGCCGCCTGCGTGTACGGACACGCGTCCTTTCCGAAGATTTCCACCATCGTTCTATCGTATGTCGTTTGCAGTTTGCAGTTTGCAG
>DAIUEK010000020.1:0-5175 GCA_036845165.1 Vicinamibacterales bacterium
AGGATGTAGCGCGCGAGTCGCACAGGGTTCTTCAGTCCGGGCACCTGCGCGACCGACCCAGCCCGCCCATCGCACGTCATCAGCGACACGTCCATGCGGATGACACCGTCGGCCTGGAGATCGCTGCCAGTCCCCGCGTTCAGCACCGGCTCGTCCTCGAGCCGCCGGAGCGCCTCTTCCACGGCGTCGAGCGCGCTCGCGCCCCGCTGCAGCAAGGCCCACGCGGAATCCGCCGCCCGCTCGCAGGCCGCCTGCCTCTCATCGGCGTTTGGTGGAACCGACCCACTGCCACCGTGAACGATCAGCGCTGGTTTCATGAACCCCTACTTCGCCAGCAACACGTTAACCGCGGAAGGGGAAATTATACCGTGTCATCGCCTTTCAGCCCGCCGGTGCGCCCAGGAGACGGGACGCGCGGTATGATGAAGAGCATGACAGTCTCGGCTACCCCGCCCGCCTCCATGGCCCCGGCGCTGCTGCTCTCGATGCCCCAGCTCGACGACCCGAATTTCCGTCACACGGTCGTGCTCCTGTGCCAGCACACCTCCGACGGCGCGTGGGGATTGGTGCTCAATCGGCCGACGGGGACGCGCGCGGCGCAGGTCGTTCGCCTCGATCCGCCGATTGCCTCGGACAACGGGCTCGAGCTGTGGGTCGGGGGCCCGGTTGAACCGGAGCGCGGGTGCCTGCTGCTCGGCGAGGATCCACACGACGTCGAAGCGGTGCAGATCTGCCACGGCATCTATATCTCGGGGTCCGCGACGCTGCTTCGTCAACTGCTCGAACACGACCGGCCGAAGAGAACCCGGCTGCTGATGGGGTATGCGGGGTGGGGACCGGGGCAGCTCGACGCCGAGCTGCTGGAGTCAGCCTGGCTCATTACGCAGGTCGAACTCGACCTGATCTTCGACGTGCCGGCCGCGGACATGTGGGAGACAGCGCTCCGTCGGCTGGGCGCCGAGCCGGGCACACTGCAGATGAGCCCGGGCGTGCACTAAGTCCTTCGATGCACAAATACGGTGACGTATTTGTGCCCTCAGGACTAAGTGCTGAGCGAGCACAACCGGCCACGTGCGCCGAGAGCCGATCGTGGCCGTAATTGCGAGTCGAAGTACTAAGTGGTCCGCCGGTCGTCCCTGCTACTTCCATCTGAAGATCCGCAGCGAGATCGAGAAGCAGACCACCGCCCACGCGCCGAGAATCGCGGCCTCGGCCCCGACCTCGCGCGGAGTAGCGCCATCGAGCATCACGGCGCGCAGCGCGTCATTGAGCGCGGTCAGCGGGAGCGCGTGAATGAACGGTTGCATCGGCGCCGGGAAGTGGGCCGACGAGAAGAACACGCCGGAGACGACCCACATCGGCAGCATCGAGAAGTTCATCCAGCCAGACGCCGCCTCGATGGTCCGCGCCCGGCTGGCCACGAGCAGGCCCAGCCCGCCGAAGGCCAGCGCGCCAAGCAGTACGACGCCGGACAGCGTCCACAGCGACCCGCGGATGGGCACGGAAAAGGCGAGCGCCGCGAACCCCAGGAGCGCGCCCACCTCGAGTCCGAGGAACACGAGGCGCGCCAGCATCTGGGCGAGCAGATAGTCCCGGCGTGACATCGGCGTGGCGGCCAGCCGTTTCAGAACCCGCCGGGTGCGCGCCCAGACCACCGAGAATCCGATACTCCACATCCCCGTGCCCATGATGTTCATGCCGAGCAGACCGGGGATGAGCCAGTCGATGTAGCGGGCGCCCACCGCCTCGATCGTCTCCTCGCCGGCGGTGAACCGGTCCGCCCGCCCCGCCGCCCGCTGCAGCGCCGCATCCACCGCCAGCCGCGCCAGCTTGCTCTCGGGCCGAGCGGGGTCGAAGCGGTAGGTTGGCGGCGTGCCGGGCAGCACGATCACCTGCACCTCGCCGTCGCGCAGGGCCAGGTCGGCGCGATCGCGCGCCACGAGGCGCGCCTGGATGCCCGGCGCCTTCGTCAACGCGGCAGTGACCTCCGCGCTGCCCGCCGCCTCGAGCACCCCGACATACACCGGCTCGTCACCCTTCGTGCGAAACGCGATCCCGAGGGCAAGGGCGACCACGAGTGGAAAGACGACGACCCAGAAGACAGCCTCCGGCTCGCGCACGAATTCGAGGAGCCGGGCGATCGTCAGTTCGATCAGCGGATGATACGGGCGTTCACGTCTACTCATCGCGCAGATGCCGTCCTGTATGCGCCACGAACACGTCCTCGAGCGTCGCCTGGTGCGTGGCCAACTGGGACAGTTGCAGGCGCTGCCGTTCCAGTTCGAGGAGAAGCGCGGGGATCACGACATGGGGCTCGGTCACGCGCAGTCGCACGGTCCCGGCATCCACCCTGGCATCCGTGACGCCAGGCAACTGCGCCAGAAGCGAGGTCGACACCTCCGCGCCGCGATCGATGGCGAACTCGACGGCGTGCTCGGCGCCGAGCGACGAGATCAGCTCGCGCGGCGTGCCGAGCGCGATGATGCGTCCCTGGTCCATGATCGCCACACGGTCGCACAAGGTCTGGGCCTCGTCCATGTAGTGGGTGGTGAGGACGATCGTGCCTCCGTCGGCGCGGAAGCGGTCGAGGAGCGACCACAGCTGCCGTCGCGACTGCGGATCGAGGCCGGTCGTCGGCTCGTCGAGAAACAGCAGGTCCGGTTCGTTCACCAGCGCGCACGCCACGGCCAGCCGCTGCTTCTGGCCGCCCGACAGCTTGCCCACCCAGCTGCGGCGCTTCGACTCGAGTTCCACCATCCGGAGGACGTCACCGACCGACGGGCCGCGTCGGTAGAACGACCGGAACAGCCGGACGACCTCCTCCACCGACAGCTTCTCCTGGAGTTGCGTGTCCTGCAGCTGGATGCCAAGCCGCTGACGGAGCGCCCGGTCGTCGGTGCCCCAGCGGAGACCGAGCACTTCCACCTCGCCGGCATCCTGCTTCAGGAGGCCTTCGAGAATCTCGATCGTCGTGGTCTTGCCGGCGCCGTTCGGGCCGAGCAGGCCAAAGCACTCCCCTGCCCGCACCTCGAGGTCGAGACCGGCGACCGCCACGACGTCGCCATAGCGCTTCTGCAACCCGCGGCACACAACCGCGGCGGCCCGTTTGGTATCTGGTGCTCCCACGAGAGGCATTGTGACACAGCTGTCAGCTCCGCTGTTGTTCTGCTAGACTGAAGGCCGATGTCCGACGAGAGGGTGATCCTGATTGCGGCTCCAGAACTGATCCCCGCTCTGCGGGAACGCGTTGGCGATGACGGTCGGGTGCTGACATTCGCCGACTCGGAACCGTTGCGGGCGCTCGAGGCGATCACCGCCCAGCATCCGCCGGTCATCGTCCTCGAACGGCTGTTCGCGGCCAGCCCGCGCGGCGCGGCGCTGATCGCCCGCATCAAGGCCGACGCCGGGCTCGACGCGTCCGAGATTCGCATTCTCTCCCACGACACCGACTACCAGCGCGTCTCGCCGCGTCGCCGCGGCTTGCCGGCACCCAGGATCGTCGTGGCGAAGAAGGTGACCACCCTCGATCGCCTCACCCGCCGCGCGCCGCGCTTCAGGATGAGAGAGGACACCCCGGCGACCATCGACGACCAACCCGCGCGCCTGATCGACCTGTCGGTCCTCGGCGTGCAGCTGATCGGCCCGGATGCGGTCCGGCCGAGGCAGACGGTGACGGTGACGCTGGGTTCATCAGAACCGCCACTGACTGTGACAGGCACGATCGAGTGGGCGAGGCTGGAGTTGTCGAGGAAGGGACCCATCCACCGGGTCGGCATCGAGTTCATCGACCCGGACAAGGCAGCGATTGGCGCGTTCAGCAACGCCAACCGGCGGGACTGACCGACTAGGCCTTTTGGCCGAGCCACGCGGCCGCGACCGACTCTTCCCTGAAGATCGTCTCGTCGCGATCGGAACCGGTCGAGATGATCCCCACCGGCACACCGGAGAGTTCTTCCAACCGGGCGATGTAGGATCGCGCTTCCGCGGGAAGCTCGCCGTACGACCGCACGCCGCCGGTCGGCTTCGACCACCCGGGCAGGCGTTCGTACACCGGTCGGCACGCGGCCAGTTGCAGCACGTTGCCGGGGAACTCGGTGAGGGTGCGGTCACCGCAGCGATAGGACGTGCAGACGTCGATGTGCGGCAGGCCGTCGAGCACGTCCATTTTGGTCAGCGCGATCGCGTCGAGGCCGTTGACGCGCGCCGCGTAACGCACCGCCACCGCGTCGTACCATCCGCAGCGCCTCGGCCGCCCCGTGGAGGCGCCGTACTCCTGGCCGGCCTCGCGGAGCCGGTCGGCCATCGGCCCCGACAACTCTGTCGGGAGCGGGCCGCCGCCCACGCGCGTCGTATAGGCCTTGGCGACGCCGAGCACGCTGCCGATCGACCGCGGCCCCACGCCGAGGCCCGTGCACACGCCACCCGCCGTGGAGTTCGACGAGGTGACGAACGGGTACGTGCCGTGATCGATGTCGAGGAACGTGCCCTGCGCCCCTTCGAAGAGGATGCTCCGCCCTTCGGCCTGGACCTGGGCGAGGAACAGCGACACGTCCTTGACCCACGGGCGCATCCGCTCGCCGTAGGTGACCATGCGCTCGAAGAGCGGCTGCCACTCGAGCGCCGAGTCGCCCACGAGCCGGTTCCTGGCCATGACGTTCTCGCGCACCTGCTCGGCGAAGGCCGACGGGTCGGCCAGGTCGCCGACGCGAATGCCGCGCCGCCCGATCTTGTCCTCGTAGGCGGGCCCGATGCCGCGCGACGTCGTGCCGATCTTGCGATCGCCGCGGCGCGCTTCCGACAGCAAGTCGAGGTCGCGGTGATATGGCAGGATGACATGCGCCTTGTCGCTGATCGCGAGGCGGTCGCCCACCTCGATCCCGTATTGCGCCAGCGTCGCGATCTCCTCAAAGAGCGCCTCGGGGTCGACCACGACGCCGTTGCCGATCACGCAGCTCACGCCGGGATGGAGAATGCCCGACGGCATCAGGTGCAGGACGAACTTGGTGCCGCCGACCAGCACGGTGTGCCCGGCGTTGTGGCCGCCCTGGTACCTGGCAACGACCGAAAAGTGCGGGGTGAGCAGGTCGACGATCTTGCCCTTGCCCTCATCGCCCCACTGGGCGCCGATCACGGCAACGTTCATAAGCGTTCGCATCCTCCGCACGGCCACCGTGT
>DAIUEK010000020.1:5275-11515 GCA_036845165.1 Vicinamibacterales bacterium
CCGTAATTTCTAGGCTTCATCCGCGATCCTCGATACCCAGCCGATTCATCATGACCACGCTCACCCATCACGTTCGCGCGCCGCGCGGCACCACGATCTCCTGCAAGGGCTGGCCCCAGGAGGCCGCGCTGCGCATGCTGATGAACAACCTCGACCCGGAGGTCGCCGAACGTCCCGACGACCTGATCGTCTACGGCGGCTCGGGCAAGGCCGCGCGCAACTGGGCCTGCTACGAGGCGATCACGCGCGCGCTGCGCGCGCTCGAGCACGACGAGACGCTCCTCGTGCAGTCGGGCAAGCCGGTCGGCATCTTCCACACGCACCCGGGCGCGCCCCGCGTGCTGATCGTGAACTCGATGCTGGTGCCGGCGTGGGCGACCTGGGAGACGTTTCGCGATCTCGAGCACAAGGGCCTGACGATGTACGGCCAGATGACCGCGGGGAGCTGGATCTACATCGGCACCCAGGGCATCCTGCAGGGCACGTTCGAGACGCTGGCCTCGGTGGCCGACCGGAAGTTCGGCGGGAGCCTCGAGGGACGCGTCTTCGTCTCGGCCGGTCTCGGCGGCATGGGCGGAGCCCAGCCGCTCGCGGCCACGATGAACGGCGCGGCAGCCCTGGTCATCGAAGTGGACCCGCACCGGATCCAGCGGCGGCTGCAGACGCGCTACGTGGACGAGTCCACCGACTCGCTCGACGCGGCGCTCGACCGGGTCTCGGCCTGGCAGCGCGAAAAGCGCGGGCGCTCGATCGCGCTGCTCGCCAACGCCGCCGACGTGCTCCCGGAGCTCGTGAAGCGCGGCATCACGCCGGACGTGCTGACGGATCAGACGTCGGCCCACGATGCGCTCAACGGCTACGTGCCGAACGGCATGACGCTGGCCGAAGCCGACACGCTCCGGCAGGAGAACCCGGACGAGTACGTGCGCCGGTCGGTCGCGGCGATGGGGGTGCACGTCGAGGCGATGCTCGCGCTGCAACAGCGCGGCGCCGTCACGTTCGACTACGGCAACAACATCCGCGCGCAGGCCGTGAAGGCCGGGGTGGCGCGCGCCTTCGACATTCCCGGTTTCGTGCCCGAGTACATCCGCCCGCTGTTCTGCGAGGGCAAGGGCCCGTTCCGCTGGGCGGCGCTCTCGGGCGATCCCGCGGACATCTGGGCCACCGACCAAGCGGCGCTCGAGATGTTCAAGGACAACGAAGCGCTGTGCCGCTGGGTGCGCCTGGCCGGAGAACGCGTGGCGTTCCAGGGGTTGCCGGCCCGCATCTTCTGGCTCGGCTACGGTGAGCGCGCCAGGTTCGGCCTTCGCATCAACGAACTGGTTCGCACCGGCGCGATCAAGGCGCCCATCGTGATTGGCCGCGACCATCTCGACACCGGCTCGGTGGCGTCGCCGTACCGGGAAACCGAGGGCATGCTCGACGGCAGCGACGCGATTGCCGACTGGCCGATCCTGAACGCGCTGCTCAACGCGTCGTCGGGGGCCACGTGGGTGTCGGTGCACCACGGGGGCGGCGTCGGCATCGGCTACTCGCTGCACGCCGGGATGGTGATCGTGGCGGATGGCACGCGGGAAGCCGACGAGAAACTGCAGCGCGTGCTGACGTGCGACCCCGGCACGGGTGTCGCGCGCCATGCCGACGCCGGCTACGAGACGGCGATCGCGACAGCTGAGGCCAGGGGCGTGCGAATTCCGATGCGCGAGTTCGGGTCGGGCGGGCCGGCAGACGGGAGCGCCGGACGGTGACGACTTTCCAGAGACCCACGGTGGACCACCGGATCAAGGCGATGCTGACCGACGATGCCGGCCGCGTCCCCGTCGTGCTCGGCCTCTGTGGCACCGGCCGCACAAGCCTGCTCCACCGGCTGCAAACGGACCTCGGTCCGCAGGAGAGCCAGTACGTCAACGTCGAACGCACGGCCAGCACGCCCGAACGGTTCCTGAACGCGCTGACCGCCGGATCGCCCTTCATCGACGCGCGGCCGACACCGCAGGCCATCAGTCCGCGCCAGGCGTTCGACGCCGTCCTGGCGTTCTTCTCCGGTGCGCGCCGCGTGGACCAGGGCCCGGTCACGTTCCTGCTGGACGAGGTGCTCGAGTTCCGCACGTTCGAGAGTTTCCCGGGCCTGCGCCGCGCGCTGCCCGAGCTGCTCGCGGTCATCGCGTCCTCGCCCAACCGCTTCGTCCTCACGTCGCGGTACATCACGCGGACGGAACGCGCGCTCGCCGCCGCCTCGCCGCAGTTCGTGGTCGTCCCGATGCCAGCGCTGCCCGGAGACGAAACGGAGCGGATGGTCGCGGACGCGCTCGGGGTGGGTGCGTCCTACGGCGGGACCACGACGGGACGCGAATCGATCGCCGACATCGCGCGCCTGGTGCAGGCGCTGTCCGAGGGCCGCCCGGCCTACACGCGCGCGATCGTCGAATCCATGGCCTCGCGCGCCGGCCACGGCGTGGCGGACCCGGTGGCCGCCCTTACGGCGCTGCTCGAGCCCGGCACTCGGCTGTCCTCGCAGTGCGCCTTTTCCTACGAACTGCGGCTGCACCGCGCCCGCGGCTACGGCGCGTTGAAAGGGATCCTCGAGATCCTCTCCGAGCAGGAACCGCTGACGCTCACGGAGATTTCAAAGCGCCTGGGCCGCACGCCCGGCTCGACGAAAGACTACCTATCGTGGCTGGAAGACGTAGACCTGGTGCTGGCGCACCAGAAGCGGTACCGCTTCCGCGACCCGCTCCTCCGCGTGTGGGCGCGGCTGCACTGCCAGCCGACACCGCCGGCCGCCGAGAAGATCGGGCGGGAGGTTCAGCGCTACGCGGCGACGTGCCTGCCCGCGACCCTCGAGCACGTCTAGCTCCGTGTTCTCCGCGTCCTTCGTGCTCGAGATCGTCTGCCCTATCCCTCGGACAGCTTGTCGATCGCCTTGTGCGCGGCTTCCTGCTCCGCGGCCTTCTTGCTGGCGCCATGCGCGGAGCCCAGCAACTCACCGCGCACGCGCACCTCGACGTGGAACATCTTCCGGTGATCGGGACCGCTCTCGGACGCGACGGTGTACTCGGGCAGTGACACCTCGTGCGACTGCACCAGTTCCTGCAGCGCCGACTTGTAGTCGCGGCCCCAGAACTCCGGGCTCCGCACGTCCTCGAGGTCCTCCGCGAATGCGCGCGTGACGAACCGCCGCGCCTCCTCGATGCCGCCGTCGAGGTAGACGGCGGCGATCACCGCCTCGTAGCCGTCGGCCAGCAGCGCCTGCTTCTTCCGGCCGCCCGTCTTCTCTTCCCCACGGCCGAGCGCCAGGAAGTCGCCGAGCCCCAGCCGGCGCGCCAGCAGGGCGAGCGTCGCCGTCGAGACCAGCGACGCCTTGATCTTCGACTTCTGCCCCTCGTCGAACTGCGGAAAGTCGCGGAACAGCAGATCCGCCATCACGAAGCCGAGCACCGCGTCGCCCAGGAACTCGAGCGACTCGTTGTCCACGGTGCTCCCGGTCGCGTCCTCGTTCGCGCGCGACCGGTGCGTCAGCGCACGGTCCAGCACCGCGGGCTCCCGGAACGTGTATCCCAGCCGTTCTTCGAGCGCCGAGAGGTCTCGCGTGTCGTCCGCCAACTGCACGATCTCGGCCGACTGCGGTGACGTCCCCTGCTCGCGGATGATCGTCACGGCCGCCTCGGCCTGCGACACCGGGACCGAGATGCGCACCTCCCCGAGACCGTCGATGCTGAGCGGAAACACCGAGTGCGTCAGGTCGGACGAGGCGGCGGCGTAGATCCCGTGCGCCTCGAGCAGTCCCAGGACAATGCTGGCCTCGATGTCCGAGTGCGTGCGAAACACCACCGCCAGCGCCGCGTACCCCGCGTGATCGCGTTCAGGCCCGCCCATCGTGAAACCCCGTCTTGATTGCCCCCGGTATGAAGTCCTCGAACTTCAGCAAGATCATCGTCATGTCGTCGTGCTGAGGCGCGCCGGCTACGAAGGCGTCGATCTCCCGCAGGATCCGTTCCCGCAGCTCTTCCACGGGCAGGTGCCCGTGTTCGCCGACGAGCTCGGCCAGCCGCGCTTCGCCGAACAGGTCGGACTCGACGTTCATCGCCTCGCTGATGCCGTCGGTGAAGAACATCAGCACGTCTCCGCTGTGTAGCGGCATGGTCACCTCGGTGAGCAGCCGCTCGAACAGCTCCCCGCCATCGATGCGCAGGCCGAGCACGAGGCCGTCCGGGGTGAGGATCTCCACCGAGGGTTCGCCTGTGCCGCACTGCCGCCGGCAGATGAGCGGCGTGTGCCCCGCGCGCGCGTGGACCATCGTCCGCGCGGCCAGATCGATGACCGCGTAGGTCATCGTGATGAAGCTCCGGCTGTCCAGGTTGTTGGAGATGATCTGGTTGGCGGTGAGCAGCAGCTGCCGCGGAGACGGGCACGTCTGGCTGAGCGAGAGCATCAGCCCCTTCAGCTCGGCCATGTAGAGCGCCGCCGACGTCCCCTTGCCCGAGACGTCCGCGATCAGGACGCCCAACCGGTCGTCGCCCAGCGGAAAGAAGTCGTAGTAGTCTCCGCCGACTTCACGAGCCGGGACGCAGAGCGCGGTGACCGACAGGCCGGGAATCGCGATCTGCCCTTGCGGGAGCAGCGACATCTGGATCGACCGCGCGATGCGCAGCTCTTCCTCGAGGCGCTTCTTCTCCTCGGCCTGCCTCAACAGATCCTCGATGCTGGCGGTCATCTGGTTGAACGAGTCGGCCAGGTCGCCGAGTTGGTCGCGTGTCTTCACCTCGATCCGGTGGCTGAAGTCGCCTTCGCGCACCCGCTCGGTGCCGGCGAACAGCTCGTGCACCGACCCGGTGATCGATCGCGCGAGCGCGAGCCCCATGACGAGCGCCGCCGCTTCGATCAGCAGGAACAGAACTGCGACGAGCAGCAGGATGCCCAGCAACAGCGTGCCGATGTTGTAGGGGCCGACCGGCGCCGATGACAGCCGATCGTAGATGTCGGCAATATTGACTTCGATGTTGGCGGTGGTCTGGACCGGCTGACCGGCTTCCCACTCCGTGCCCTGAAGAATGGCCACCCACTTCATGCGCCACTTCCCGCCCGACGCGACCGCCGGCTTGCGGGTCATGAGCCCCTCGATCGCACGTCTCGGACGGATGAGCCGTGCCCGCAGCCCCTCGGTGAGGAGAATGCTGACGGCGCCCATCTTCACGCTGGTTTCGTCGCGCAGATGCTCATCGAGGCCGTCGTTCTTCGGAATATCGACGATGACGGCATAGCCCGGACGCGCAGCGTCGGGCAGTCCGACACCGCGCACGATCGCCACGGCAGGCGCCTCGGTGGTGGACACCGAGCCGCCGGCCGGTAGCGGCGCCATCTCGACCACGATTCCCCCGAAGCCCGCGCAACTCACCCATCGCGGCAGCGTCGTCGGCGCCTCGATGTGCTCCCACAGGCCGACGGCCAGCGGCGCGACAGCCGCGCGCCGCGGTACCTGACGGGCCTCGCCGCTGCCAGACGGGGGACCCGCGGTCGCGGCGACGAGGCCGGGAACCTGGTTCGCTTGCGGACCAGCCGCCGGTCCACCGACGCACGGATCGGTCCCGCCGGTCGGCACCAGCGCGATTGACGCGCCTGGATACATCGACGCGAGCGCCGACTCGCGCTGGGCGAGAATCGCCATGGCGCCGTCCGGTCCCGGGCCGCGCTGGATCTCCAGCGCCATGACGCGCGCGAGATAGACCGCCTCGTTCCTGACGTTGTTGAACCCGTTGGTCACCAGGAACGACGCGACGTTGAGGAACAGCACCAGGCCCGAGACGACGAAGAAGGCGACGATCAGCAGCGCCGGAATGACGCCGATGAAGACGTAGGAAAGGATGAGTTTCTGCCGCACGCGCCACAGCAGACGACGACGGGCGCGCGGCACGAGGCGGGCCACGAGGCAGACGGCCGAGACAATCAACGCGACGCTGCCGAGCGTGTCGGCGGGGCCGAGGACGCCGGGCTCGGATCCGACCGCGACCCGCGCGATCGCGCACACCCCCTTGAGCAGCGCGCCGATGATGAAGAACCGGCCGCCGACCGTGTGGAGAAGCACGCGAGCGAAAGGCGCCCACCGTCCTCCGGCTGGCGGAAGGAGGCGTTCGTTGGGCGGACCTGAAGCGCTTGACGTCATGCGAACAGCGGAATCATACAGGATTCGAGTGACCAGGGGCGAGGGGTCGGGGCTGACGATGAAGAGTCGGAACTGACGAT
>DAIUEK010000021.1:0-2107 GCA_036845165.1 Vicinamibacterales bacterium
CATCGTCTGTCGCGTCGAGCGGCACGGCCGCGAGCACGGCGTGCACGAGCGTCCCGAAGCGCGGCCCTCTCGGTCGATTCTCGGCGCCGGGAATCTGGATGACCTCGATCGCCTTCCGCACGCCTTCATCCAGCAGCGCCGCGTCGATCCCCAGCTTCGCCGCCTCCGCCGCCCAGGCGGTGGCCGTCTGGATGCGGACGCTCGGGCGCGCGCCGCCGGCGAGGACCTTCGCGCGCGCGTCACGCCACCTCTCGTAGTCGGCGAGACGATCCTCGACGGCGAACATGTCGCCGTCCTTGACGATGAGATCGTCCCGCCGCAGACCGAACGACGACACCGCGCCGAGACTGAGCGCGCGGGGATCCCACCAGGTGACGGAATAGGCGTTGGGCGTTGGGCGTTGGGCCTGAGGAGGTTCGAAAGTAAACGTGCCGGGCGCGACTGTGCGCGGCGACGCCGGGTCCCCTCCCGGACGCTGCAGCACGGAGTCTTTCGACTTGAAGGCCGGCACGCCGGCGGCTGGCTTTGGATCTCGGCGCGAGGCCTCGGGCGGATAGAGCGCGGGCATCAGTGGATCGAGCCACCCGCCGTCGTACGGCGCGTCGCCGATGGCGGGGACGACCAGGACGTCGCGGGCGCGCGTGGCGGCGACGTAGGTCAGGCGCTCGGACTCGGCGCGATCGCGCGACGCCTCTTCCGGGTCGTGGAGGAGCAGATCGATCGGCGCCCAGCCGCCGATCTTGAGCGCGCACACGTTGTGCGCGGGATCGAGCCACCGCCCCGCTTCCGCGCGCGCGAGCTTGCACGTGAGATCCGCGAGAATGACGATCGGGAACTCGAGCCCCTTCGCCTTGTGGACGGTCATCATGCGTACGCCGTCGCTGCCCTCTTCGAGGATCGGCGCTTCGGCGGCCTGCGCGTTCTCGGCCGCCTCGCGCAGCTCGTCGACGAACCCGCGGAACGACAATCCGCCGCCGGCCTCGTATTCGCGCGCCAGCTCCGCGACGTGCAGCACGTTGGCCAGCGCCTGCTCTCCGGCGCTGCGCAGCACGATCCCCACGTGCGCCCGCGTGGCGTCGAGCAGGTCCTGGATCGTCTCGGCTACGGGACGGTCGTTCCGCCGGCGGTGCAGATGCTGGAGGACGCGGAGGCTGTCGGCGATCGGCTGGAGGTGGGCGAGGCCAGAGACTGGCTTGTCCGCCGTAGCCTTGGCGAAGGCGGAAGGTTGGAGGATGGAGGTTGGGATTCTGAACGGGTGGAAGATCTTGAACCGCTGCTTCCACTCGAGCAGTTCCTCGTCGCCGATGGCGAACAGCGCGCCGCGCAGCGCCGCAAAGACCGCCAGCTCGTCGTCTGGCCACTCGATCGCAGAAAGTGCCGCGCGAAGGGTCTCAACTTCTTCGCGATCGTGGAAGGATTTGCCGCCGACCAGTACGTGACGCACGCCACGGGCTTCGAGCGCGCGCACGTAGGGCTGCGTGACGTCGTCGCCGAAGCTCAGGAACCGCCTGAACAGGATGCAGATGTCGCGCGCCTGGACGTTCGAGAGGCGAGGGTCCTTGTCCGAGGATCGTCCGCTGACCTTCCATCCGCTCTGGTGGACGACCCAGTCGATGAAGGCGCCGACGGCGTCCGGCAGCGACTGCTCGATCTTCACCGCGGACAGATTGCGGATGCCGTACGGCTCCGGCACTGGCAGCACGACGACGGCGGGCTGCCCCGTGATGTCGGACCGGTGCGGCGACAGCGGCACGTAATCCGCCTGCAGGGTGACGGGATCGCCGGTCATCACCGGCGCGAACGCGGCGTTCACGCACGCCTGGATCTGCGGCACGCTGCGGAAGCTCGTCGTCAGCTTCACGGAGGTGGCGCCCGCCTTCACGAGCCGCTCCCCCACGTCGCGATAGATGCCGACGTCGGCACGGCGGAAGCGGTAGATCGACTGCTTGGGGTCGCCGACGATGAAGAGGCGGCCGGAGACGGGCACGACCTTGCGCCAGTCGTCCTCGCCGGGATCCTCGGAGGCGAGCAGCAGGAGAATCTCCGCCTGCAGGGGATCGGTGTCCTGGAACTCGTCGACGAAGATGTGCGTGAAGCGCGCCTGGAA
>DAIUEK010000021.1:2207-3527 GCA_036845165.1 Vicinamibacterales bacterium
GCAGCGCCTCGACGAGACGGTCGACGTCGCCATCGCGATCGAACACGCGGCGCGTCCACGCGCCGTCGAAGTCGCGCCACTGCGCCAGGTCCCACGCGGCCCGGCGGAGGCGATCGATCGGCGTGTCCTCGCGGCTGCGGGTGCCGAACCCCTGCCAGATCGATCGCCGGAGGGCGCGGCGCACCCCTTCGGGAGGATCCTGCAGCTGCGCCTGGATCCAGGCGCCGAACGCCTGCTCGAAGATCCGCTCGGCCTGCGACTCGGTGAGGACGGAGAACAGCGGGTCGACGCGCGCCTCGACGGGGCGCTCGCGCAGCAGCTCCGCGCAGAAGCCGTGGATGGTGCTGACGTGCGCTTCCTCGAGCGACTGCAACGCGTCGTTCAGCGCGCCGCGCTCCGTCTCGGACGCCGCGTGGGTCCGCGCCACGTCGAGCGCCTCGCGCAGCCGCAGCTTCAACTCCCCCGCGGCCTTCTCGGTGAACGTCACCGCGACAATCCCGTTCACGTCGGCGCGCTTGCTTGCCAGGATGCGGACGATGCGGTTCACGAGCTCGGTCGTCTTGCCCGTGCCCGCCGCGGCCTCGACGACCAGCGTCTCGTCGAGGGCGGTCGCGATGGCCTGCCGCGCCGAACTATCTGCGAGTTTCATTCTGTCTCTCTCGTGCCTGCTGCAAACTCCCGCGAACGGCTTACTGCCTTCTACCTTCTCGCACGGTGCGTCGGGGAGGTTCGACTCACTGGCTCGACACGTACGATCTCACGCAGAGCTCGCAGAGGTGCAGAGAGCGCAGAGACTACCTGGTTTACAAACGTAGATCCGCGACCTCCGCTGGCTTCGCGTCCTCCGCGTGAGATCGTTGTGACCAGCACTCGCAAGTCCTAGGTTTGCTCGGCTACTGCCTACTGCCAACAACCTATGGCCGCTCCCTGAGCGCTTCGAGGTCGCCCAGTTTTTCCGGCGCTTTGTTCGCGACGCGTCGCGGCTCGTCGGGACCGCAGATCGGGAGGAAGTCGCACCACGTACACGCGCGCTCGGCCGGAGCGGCCGGCAGGAACCCAAGCTCGATGGCGCGATCGACGATCTCGAGCGCTTCGAGCCCGGCGCGGCGGTTGACCTCGTTGAGCGGGATCTCGTGATCGACGAAGCCGCCGGCCGACGTGCAGTAGAAGAGCCGCCCCGACTGTACGCTCGCCTGCAGCGCCTGCTCGATGGCAAGGCCGTAGAGCACCGGCTGCAGGATCGCTCCCCCGCCAATCACCGTCTTCCACGTCGTCCGGTTCTTGCCGGTCTTGTGGTCGGTGATTCGGAGAGTCCCTGGT
>DAIUEK010000021.1:3627-11345 GCA_036845165.1 Vicinamibacterales bacterium
GGTCCCTGGTCCCTTCCGCTCGATCAGGTCGACAGATCCACGGAGCTTGAAGCGGCCATCGATCAGCACGGGATCCGGCACGCTCGCGGGGTCGCGATCCTCGTCGCCGGGGAGGCCGAACGCGAACTCGAAGTAGGCGGGCACCCAACCCGCGTGATCCGCGGGCTCCGCGGCCATGCGGCGTACCCAGACGCGGAGATCGCGGCCGACGTCGCTCGTCTCGTCGCGCCAGACGCGGTCGATCGCAGGGGCGAGCTCCTCCTCGTACCTCGCGACGACCTCCGCGATGATGCGATCGAGCGTGGCGAGCGCGGCGGGCACGTCCTTCTCGACGACCGGCAGGCGGCCTTCACTCTTCAGCGCGCGGAAGAACTGCGCCTGCACCTCGTGAAAGATCGAGCCGCGCGTCAGCGGATCGAGCTTCTGGAGGGGCTCGATGTCCGGGGGCGGCTCGAGGCGATAGATCGCCGAGAGCAGGAACTGGTACGGGCAGGACGCGTACTTCTGCAGCGCGGACAGCGAGTAGGGGCGCGCGGCGAGGCGCTGCGACTCCAGCATCGGCCTCGTCATGCCGGTCACGCGCGTGATGCCGTCGTACGGCGTCCACTGCGAACGCGCTCTCGCCCACCGCGCCGTCACGGATCGCTTCAAGGCGTCGTTCAGGCGCAGCAGGTAGTGCGCATGGCCGCGGACGGACGCGGGGGGCTCGGTCTGCAGCAACTGCCTGAGGACCGAGAGATCGTGCTCGAGATCGTCGATGGCGTCCGCCGGCTGCGCGGGCGCGGGCCAGGCGAGACCGGCGCCGCCTTCCCGCGCCGCCGACTCCTGCAGCTGCTGCGGCTGCGGGATGCGGCCGGTGATGGCGCGCATGACGTCGAGCGCGTAGAAGCTCGGGACCCTGGGGCGCGACTCGGCGAGTTCGATCCGCGGATAGGACAGCCACAACCGCTCGGTCGGGGCGCCCACGGCGAGGCGCAGCAACAGGCGCTCTTCGCGCGCGCGATCGGCCTGGAGCGACAGCCCCGCCGCGAGCGGCGCGCGCATCTCGGCATCGAGCAGCATCGGATCTTCGTGCGGGCGCTGCGGGAACATCCGCTCCGCGAGGCCCGCCACGAACACGACGCGGAACGTGCGGCCCCGCGCCTGGTGCGGGCTCCCGACGAAGACGCGGCCGTAACGGCTCTTCGGCGGATCGATATCGAGCATCTGCAGGCGATCCGCGATGACGTCGCGCGCCTCGTCGAGCGACACGGGACCGATCTTCGCCATCGGCCGCAGCTGCGCGAGGACCTGCAGCACGCGCTCCGGCCGGCGCAGCACCATCGGCGCGATCGCGGCGAAGCGGTCCAGCCACTCCCCCCACGTGCCCGACGCCGGCCACGTCGCCAGGCGATCGACGATCGGCAGCGCGAACGCCCGGAGATGGCCGAGGTTGCGCAGGTCCCTCTCGATGCGCGCGGCCTTGGGCGAATCGGGATCGTCTCTCCGCTCCGCGTCCCGCTGGATCCGCATCTCATTGGCGAGCCCCGTCAGCCGGCGATGCCAGCGCCGGGGGTCGCCGCCGATCACCGCCGACTCGACGATCAGGGTTTCCCACTTCCACGGCGCGCGAAGGGTGCCTTCGACGATGGCGTCGTCGTCGGAGGTTGGGGGTTGGAGGTTGGAGGTGGCGGGGTTCGGGCCTCCATCGACCTCCGCGTCCTCCCCCAGCCCCCAGCCTCCATCCTCCAGCCTCCTTACGCCCAGCTCATCGTCGTCCGGCACGACGAAGTCGGGGACCCGCTGCGCTTCATCCAGCCGCGGGACCTGCGCCAGCGAGAGGTATTCGGCAAAGCGCCGGGCGGAGAGCTGCTCGCACGCGCACGCGAGGATGGCGAGGAACGCGCGCCCCGCGGGATGGGGGCGGCGCGTGCCGCGATCGAACCACGCGGGGATGCCGGCGCGTCTCAGCGCGTGCTCGAGCAGCCCGACGTAACGCTCGGGCGCGCGCACGAAGGCGGCCATCTCGTCGAACGGCACGCCGCGTCGGGCTTCCTGCACGATCCGCCGGGCGATCTCCACGCACTCGCGGCCTTCACCAGGCGCCGAGAAGAACCGCACGTCGCCCGCCGGCTCACGCTCGGGGGGCTGTTTCCCCGCGAACAGGTACCGGCGCAGCGCGACGAGGTCGGTGTCCCCGGTCTGCTCGAGCAGCTCCCGCTCGAGACCGAGTGTCTTGAGCCGATCCATGGTGGCGATGTCGCCGAACGGAATCGTGACGAGGATCGAGGGTCGAGGGTCGAGGATCGGTCCTCGGTCCTCGGTCCTCGGTCCTCGATATCCGAGCAGCGCCTTCACGAACTCGAATTCGACCGCCGAGCCGATCGGCACGTCGAGCAGCAAAAGACTGGCGGGAAACTGGAAGCCGGAAACTGGCGACTGGCCCAGCGCGCGAGTCGCCGCGGCGAAGAGCGTCGCGCGATCGGTGGCGCTCGCGTTCGCGAACTGCTCGTCGAACCGCTCGAGCAGGACGGCGAGGTCGGGGCCGCCGAGCGGCAGCGATTCCAGCCGGCCGGCGTGCACCTGCGCGAGGCGCAGCTCCTGCAGCGTGCGGGCGAGCGCGCGCGGGAACCCCGGGGTCCTGGCGACCGGCGCGAAGTACCGGAGCGCCGCGTCCCGCTGCGCGTCGAACGTGGCGCGGGCGGCGACCGCTTCCGACCCCAGGTATGTGACGGGCGCGAGCCCCTGCTCCGCGAGGATCGGCGACGCGAGGCGGACGGCCAGCTGCGTCAGGCTGAATCGATGCAGGCCGATCGTCGCGCCGGACTGCGCCGCAATCGATCGCGCGAGATCGTCGACCGCGCCGCGCGACGCCCCGACAAGCCACACGTCACCGCGGGCCGCATGCGTTTCGACAAACGCGCGCGCGTGCTGAAGCCGGAGTTGTGCGGAGGACGATTCGATCAGGCGGGTCATTAGTGCGCTCCCCACGGCCACCGTGCCGGGTCATCGATTCCAGTCGCGCTACGCGACTGACAGCTCGCAGTATAACTCCAATCCCTGATCGCTGATCCCTGATCCCGAATCGCGCATCGCGCATCCCGAATCCCGGATCTCGAATCAAAAGGCGCGGAGGTACTGCACCGGCGGCGTGGCCGGATCGCCGAGCACCCTGGCGGCGTGCAGGGGCCAGTAGGGATCGCGCAGGAGCTGGCGCGCCATGATGATGAGATCGGCCTGCCCCTTCTGAAGAATCGCTTCGGCCTGGTGCGCGTCCGTGATCAGGCCGACGGCGCCGGTCATGACGCCGGTCTCGCGGCGGACGCGCTCGGCGAACGGCACCTGGTAGCCAGGGCCGAGCGGGATCTGCGCGTCCGGGACGTTCCCGCCCGACGAGCAGTCGATCAGATCGACGCCGCGATCCTTGAGCTGCGCGGCGAGCGCGACCGAGTCCTCGATCGTCCATCCGCCCTCAGTCCAGTCCGTCGCGGAAATGCGCACGAACAACGGGAGCCGCTCCGGCCAGACGGCGCGCACCGCGTCCACCACCTCGCGAACGATGCGCGTGCGGTTGTCGAACGACCCGCCGTACTCGTCGTCTCGATGATTGCTCAGCGGCGACAGGAACTCGTGGAGCAAGTAACCGTGAGCGGCGTGGATTTCGGCGACCTTGCCGTGGGCCTCGAGCAGCCGCCTGGCGGCGGCGCCGAACGCGCGCACGACCGCGTTGATGTCCGCCGCGGTCATCGCGCGCGGCACCTGCCAGCCCTCGCGGAACGCCATCGCGCTCGGCGCCCAGATGGGTTCCCACCCGCCGTCCGCGACCGTGACAGGTCCGCCCCCCTTCCACGGCTCTGCCGTGCTCGCCTTGCGGCCCGCGTGCGCGAGCTGCATGCCGGGGACCGCGCCCTGCTCTTCGACGAATTTGAAGATGCGGGCAAGCGGCTCGACGTGCGCGTCGAGGTAAATGCCGAGATCCGCGGGGCTGATGCGGCCGTCAGCGGTGACGGCCGACGCCTCGGTCAGGACGATTCCGGCGCCTCCCACGGCGCGGCTGCCGAGATGGACCAGGTGCCAGTCCGTGGCGAATCCGTTCGGGCTCGAGTACTCGCACATCGGCGAGACGACGATGCGGTTGCGGAGCGTGACGTCCCGCAGTCGAAGCGGAGAGAACAGCGATGAAGGCATATCCCCCTGACTTTACCGAAGCGCGATGCGCCGGATGACGCCCTGGCCGGCGACGTAATAATACGCGTCTCCCCCCAGGGCGCCGACGGTCGCGCCAGGCGACGCGGCCAGCACGTGCCGCGGCTGCGCGCGGACGCCGGAGGGATCGAGCGGGACGCGGACGACGAGCGAGCTGTCGGCCACGCGCTCGACACCGATGAGCGCGCCGGCGCGCCACGCCAGCGACTCGAAATTCGTCAGCGCCTCAGCGGAGGTCACCGCCGCCGCCGTGCGCGCGGACACGTCGACGCGGACGAGGCCCTTCTCCGCCGCCACGTACAACGTGCGGTCGTCGGCCGCCGTCAGCGCGGTCGTCCTGCGCGCGTCGAGGCGCATGAGCGACTCGAGCGCCCGCGATCCGGGACGCAGACGAAAAATGCGCGAGTCCATCGCGTCGAGCGCGTAGACGGTGCCGTCCGGCGTCACGGTGACGCCGACGAAGCGGACCGGCACGGCGGCCTCAGGCGCGCGCGCCTCGATGAGCGTGCGTCCGGACACGAGCTGCAGCTTGTGCAGCACCGACGCGGACGCGTCCGCCTCCCCTTTCGCGCTCACGACCCAGAGATCCCCGCGCCGCGCGTCGATCGTGAAGCCGGTCAGATCGTCATAGAGCCCGGCCAGCGCCGCGCTGACGTAGTTGACGACGTTGTGCGAGACCTCGTCGATGACGATCAACCGGTGCGCCTTGCGATCGCCGAGGACGAACCGGCGCGACACGGCATCGTGCGCAAGGCCGACCGGATCGACGCCAGTCGCGTCGAAGGAGAGAGTTTCGAAGGGTGCTGAAGATGCTAACGGAGCTGAGGGTGCTGGGGGTGCTAAAGGTGCTGACGGTGCGGGGTTCCCCGTGAGCCGCGCCTCGAGGGTGGGCCATCCGGGCAGGAGGCGGACGAACTTGAAGTCCTCGCTCGTCGGAGCATCGGTCGCGACGCCGAGATCCGCGATCCGGCCGAGCATGACGAGCGCATCCCCCGGGCGCCCGCTCAGCGCCTGCGCGCGCGCCAGCAGGAACATCAGATCGGGGTCGTTTGGCTTCCCCTTCTGCACGGCGCGCCACGCGAGGTCGTGAAAGACCTCGTAGTCGGCGCGCGCCACGGCCCCGAGCGCCTGCGTGCGGCAATCCGTGACGTCGCCGCAGGAGGCCGGAGACTGCAGAACGAGCAGAAGCGCGAAGAGCACGACGAAGCCCTTACGCCGCCACTAAAGCATTGAAAATGTTATGGATACGGTCCACAGGATCGACAGTCTGCGCGGGCATGGGCTCTCCTCGGGAGGGGCGACGCGCCTAAGTCTAGCCGGTTTTGGACCCCGCGCCGCGTATGCTACGATTCTCGTTTGACCCAGCCAGGAGTGCCCTTGAGAACCGTGCGTTCGGTCAGCTTCGCTTTGTTCTGCGTCCTCGTGATGGCGGCCATCGTCATGCCCGCGGCCCGGGCGCAGCGGAACGCTCCGCCCGTGGACAAGCGCGCCCGTGACGCGCGCGGCCTCGCGCAGCAGAAGATCGACGGGCGTGTCCTGACGGCGATCTACCACCGCCGCGGCGACGCGAAGGGCAAGGCCGTGTCGGCCGCCGGGGGCATCCAGGTGGATCGCCACGGCCGGGCGCTCGTGGACGTGCGCGCGCAGGTGCGCCCGGAGCTCGAGAAGAAGATCAAGGCGCTCGGCGGCGTGGTCGTCTCCACGTCGCGCACCTACGATTCGATCGTGGGATGGATGCCGCTGCTGACGCTCGAGCGCCTGGCGGCGGATCCGACCGTCCGCGCTATCGAGCCGGCGCAATAGTCAGGGTGGCCCACGCCTTCAGGGGCTTGGGCGGCTCGACGCCGCCCTGACCCTGCCGGCCTCCACCTCCGCCGCGACCCATGCCGCCGCCGCCGCGGCCGCCCATGCCGCCACCGCCGCGGCCACCCATGCCGCCGCCGCCCCCGAATCCGCCGCCGCGGCCTTCACCGGGCGAGCGCTGCTGCATCTTCGCGGTCTCGAGACCGAGTCCGATGGTCTTCCCCGGGAGCGTGTCGATCGCGTACGGATGATCCGCGCTGTGCGCGAGCGGCACTTTCAATTCGTATTGCAGCATCCCCTGCTCGACGCGGATCGCGACGTCGACGCCCGACAGGTGATCCCGCGTCAGGCTCCTGGCGTCGTCCTTGCCTGGACCGATGATGTCGACGCGATCGGCAGGCGTGGCCTGATCATCCGGCGTCCCTTCCGGCTGCTCGCGGTCGCCACCGCGTCCGCCGCCGCCCCGGCCACCACGGCCGCCGCCGAAGCCGCCGCGACTTCCCCGGCCGCCCTCTGCTCCGCCGCGTTCGACGACGGGGTAGCGGATGCCGAATTTCTTCTTCGTCCCGCCGCCGGGATCGAACCAGACGGTCATCCCCTGCCGCATGATCTGCATCCGCGTCGCGGCGTCTGACGCCGTGAGCCGCAGATAAAGGAACTCGCCGTCATTCAGCGCCTGGATCGCGACGGGAGCCTCGCCGAACGGCTGCAGGTTGCCGTACCAGTCGTCAAACTTCCCGTCGACGGTGATCGCGCCGTCGCGGAGCTGGCTGGTGACGTGAGGCCGCTCGGCACCGGCCAGGAGTCCGAGCCAGAGACACACGCAGACCAACATGGACAAACAGAAGGCTTTGGTTCTTGTCATGGTTGTGATCCAGCTTTTCATAGGCGTTTTCATCGGCGGCGCTCCAGGAACCTGTCGAACTTCTCCTGTTGATCGGGCTTGAGCACGGCGCGGATCGCGACGTGGAGGTCCTTCTGTTCCTTGTCGAAGCGCTCGCGCGCCTCGCGGTGCACCTGTTCGAAGCGGTCGCGTCGGTCGTCGAGGATCCGCTTCACCTGGTCCTGCTGCGCCTGGTCGAGCTGCAGCTCGGACGCCAGGCGATTGGCGAGGTCGGGAGGGAGCGGCGGCGGGCCGCCGGGCCCGCGCGCGAATGGCGGGCCCCCGCGTCCGAGGCCACGCCCTGGGCCACCGGGTCCGCCGAAGAGTCCGGGCCCTTCGGGGCGCGGCGGCGGCATGTGGCGGCCGACGAAGAAGCCGCCGGCACCGCCGAGACAGAACACGGCGAGGACGAAGAGCGCGAACCAGATGCGCGCGCGGCTATCGGACACGAGCGTCTCGGGCGGGCGTCTGGAGCGCGGCGTCGAGCAGCGCGTCGCCGCTGATGTCCTGCTGCCAGTCGGTCGCGGAGGCCGGCTTGAAGCTCCGCGCCGGTGCGGCGGTATTGGAAGAATTGGAAGAATTGGAAGAAGAAGAAGAAGAGAAGGACGGGGTCGTCGTCGCCGTCCCCGGCCAGAGGATGGCGACGAGCGCGAGCGCCGCGGCCGCGGGCGCGAGACGCAGCGTCCACACCCGGAAGTCCGCGAGCCCCAGCCATCCGGCGGTCTCGCCGATCCGCGCGTTTACGCGCGACAGGAAGTCCGCGGACACGTCCGGCGGGGGCATGGATGCCAGGACGGACGCGACGAGATCCTGATCGTTATCCGTCATCCAAGTCCCCAATCTTCAG